>DASXVO010000018.1 GCA_036504215.1 Vicinamibacterales bacterium
CGAGACCCGGTCCTTGTCGATGACGGCTTCCACACCCTTCAACTGCGCCTCCGAGCGCACCACCGGGATGCCCCCGCCACCGACCGCGATGACCAGGACCCCGTGATCGAGCAGCGTTCGGATCACGCCTTCTTCGACGAGCTCGAGCGGTTCGGGCGAGGGCACGACCCGCCGGTACCCGCGCGCCGCGTCCTCGACGACCTGCCAGCCAAGCGTACGGGCCCGCTCCTCGGCGTCGATCTGCGAGTAGAACGGCCCGATCGGCTTGGTCGGATGCCGCATGGCCGGATCGTCCTCGCTGACGACGACCTGCGTGAGCACGGTGGCCACAGGGGTGTCCAGGCCCACCGACGCCAGTTCGTTCTGCAACGACTGCTGGAGCAGGTACCCGATCTCCCCCTGTGTCGTCGCGTCGCACACGTCGAGCGACTGGCCATATACCTGGTCGGATGCCCGCTCGGACCGCAGCAGCGCCGCGCCGACCTGCGGCCCGTTGCCGTGCGTGAGCACGAGCCGGAACCCGTCCTGGATGAGTCCGACGACGGCCTGCGCCGTGCGGCGGGTATTGGCCAACTGCTCCGCGATCGTGCCCTTCTCTCCGGCCCGGATGAGCGAGTTGCCGCCGATGGCGATGAGTGCGGTCTTGATCACGACTCTTACTTCATCAGTTCGAGCATGATCGCTTTCTGCGCGTGGAGCCGGTTCTCGGCCTCCTGGAAGACGACCGCGCGCGGCGAGTCGATCACGCCGGCTGTCACTTCCTCGCCGCGATGCGCCGGCAGGCAGTGCATGAACGTCACGTCGGGCCTGGCGTGGCCGACCAGTTTCTCGTTCACCTGGTACGGCAGGAAGAGTTTCCTGCGTGCCTCGGCCTCGCCCTCCTGGCCCATGCTCGCCCAGACGTCCGTGTAGATGACGTCCGCATCGCGTACGCCCTCGACCGGGTCGTTCGTGATGGTCAGGCGCGCGCCGGTCGCCTTGGCATGCCGTTCGGTCCACTCCGTCGCATCCGCCTTCGGCTCGTATCCGGGCGGCGTGACGATGGCCACGTGCGCACCAAGGAGCGCGCCGGCGAACATCAGCGAGTGCGCGACGTTGTTGCCGTCGCCGACGAACGCGAGCTTGACCTCGGTCCGGCCCTTGACCTCGCGGATCGTGAGGAAGTCGGCCATCGCCTGGCACGGATGGCTGTAGTCGGTGAGGCCGTTGATGATCGGCACGCCCGCTTCCTTCGCCATCTCCTCGACGATGCCGTGCGCGAAGGTGCGGATCATGATGCCCTGCACCATCCGCTCGAGGTTCTTGGCCACGTCGTGAATCGATTCGCGCTTGCCGAGGTTGATCTCGGCGGGTGACAAGTACAGCGAGAACCCGCCGAGTTGCTGGATGCCCACGTCGAACGTGACGCGCGTTCGCAGCGAAGGTTTCTCGAAAATCATAGCCAGCGTCTTGCCCTTCAGCGCGCCGGAGAAATCGGCGGGGCGGGCTTTGATATCGGCGGCCAGATCGAGCAGGTGACGCACCTGGTCCGGCGTGAAGTCGCGAAGCGAAAGGAAGTCGTTCATGAGGTCTCCATCAAACAGCTGCGAACAGTGAACGGTAGAGGCCGGTCTCCCGATCACCCTGCAAGCAGGACATTACACCGCACCCTCTCGACGAAGGTCAAGTTGCCGGAAAGATATGCAAAGACTGGCTTTAGTATGCAGGCGTCTGATTGCCAGCCAACGGTCACTGCTGCGGCGTCGGCCGACGCGGCCGGCGACGTCGGCGCCGACGGGCCGGCACGCGCGGCAGGGGCGCGGCGAGCGCGCCGCTTGCGGTCAGTTCGGCGATGAGCGCGCGCCACCGGCCAACCGTGTCGGGCGCATCTCCGTGGATCTCGAGCCAGGTGACGGCATCAGCGAACGCGCCGCGGGCCATCAGCGTCCGCACCGCGCGGGGAGAGATGTTCGGATCGCGCAACCGTCGCTGCAGGGCGAGGATCTGGAAGAGCCGCTCGACATCACGCCTCGCGACCGGTAGAGCGCCCAACCACGGATGGACGGGTCCGCGGGCCGGGTGGCCGCCATCGAGGCTGAATCCAAGCGGGACCAGCAGGCTGCCCAGTAGAATGGGATTGGTGAACGAGTCGGGCGCTGACGGGAACCGGTGACGATACGCGTCGAGCCGTGCCAGCGACGACGAGAGCGCGTCGGAGTTCGCCGCGTCCTGCAGCTCGGGAGTGATCGCCTCCAGCAGGCCCAGCCTCGCGGCGGCCGTGAAGACACGCTCGCTCGCGCCGGTCCGCAGGATCTTGTAGTACTCCTCGATGAGACGAGCCGGCGCACTTCGTGCAATCTCCCCGCGATGCCGTCGGATCGCGTCCGCGACGGGCGCATCGAGCGTGAAATCAAGTCGCTCGGCGAACGCCACCGCCCGCAGCATGCGGACAGGATCTTCGCGGAATCGTTCGTCCGGATCCCCGATCGCGCGAATCACCCGCTCGTGCAGGTCGCGCAACCCGTCGACGTAGTCGATAATGGAGAAAGTCGCGATATCGTAGAAGAGGGCATTGATTGTGAAATCGCGCCGGAAGGCGTCCTCCTCCGGCGTACCGAAGGTGTTGTCGCGCCGGATCAGGAGATCGCGTGCCGCGAGATCCTGGGGCGCCGTCACCTCCGCGGCCTCGCCGGACTCGCCGCCCGCGTCGTCTGGCGCTCCGTTCGGCGGCAGGTGCTGACGGAATGTGGCAACTTCGATGATCTTCTGGCCGAATTTCACGTGCACGAGGCGGAAGCGGCGGCCGATGATCCAGCAGTTGCGGAAAAGGCGCTTCACCTGGTAGGGATGCGCGGACGTGCCGATGTCGAAGTCCTTCGGGCGCCGACCGAGCAGCAGGTCGCGCACGCTGCCACCGACGAGGTACGCGATGAAGCCCGCCTCTTTGAGGCGATACAGTACCTTCAACGCGTCGGCGTCGATGTCGCGCCGCGACAGCGTATGTTCGGAGCGCGGAATGACGGTCGGCTCCACCATGGCGAGAGGATTATATCAAATGCCGGGCTGTCAAGACACACAAGTCCATGCTTCTCAAAGAGTTAGCGTAGCGGCCCTATTGATGGGGCTGTGCCTGGCCTTTCCGGCCGTGCCGGCGTCGGCGCAAGGCACCCTGGACTTCGCGCGTCAGCTCTACAATCAGGGGCGGTACGAGCAGGCGATCGCGGCCGCGGCGCGGCTCCGCACGTCACCGACAACAGCGGACGGCGCCAATCTCGTGCTCGGGCGTGCGCAACTCGAGCGATTTCGCCAGACAGCCGACCGTGCCGACCTCGTCGCAGCACGTGACGCGCTGCGCGACGTCCAGCCCGATCGGCTGACGGGATCCGACCGCACACAGTATCTGGTCGGTCTCGGAGAGTGGCTGTTCCTCGATGAGTCCTACGGCCCGGCTGCGGAGGTGCTCCAGGGGACGCTCGATCGGATCGGAGACATGGGACCCCGGGCCTGGGACCGCGTGTTCGACTGGTGGGCGACCTCCCTCGAACGGCAGGTGCAGGCCGGCAATGCCGACGATCGTGACGTCGTCTACAACCGGATTCGTCGTCGGGCCGAGGCCGAACTGGCCCGGATGCCGGGATCGACGGCTGCCGCGTATTGGCTCGTTACCTCGCTGCGATCGCTGGGAGACCTCGGACGTGCCTGGGATGCGGCCATGGCGGGATGGGTGCGGGCGCGGATGGCCGACGACCAGGGGGTGAGGCTCCGGGCCGATCTGGATCGCCTCGTGATGCAGGCCATCATCCCCGAGCGTGCGCGCCAGTTGGCGTCGGCCGACCGCGATCGCGAGCGCGCGGCCACGTCGCTTCGTGCAACGTGGGACTCGATGAAGCAGGACTGGGGAGGGCGGTAGCAGGTTATCCCTTGGCGTCCGTCCAGTTTCTGCCGATGCCGATGTCGACGGTCAGCGGCACGGCCAGCGCGACGGCCTGCTCCATGCCGTTGCGGACGATCGTCGCGATCTCGTCGGCCTCTTCCGCCGGTGCCTCGAACAGCAGTTCGTCGTGCACGGTGAGGATCATCCTCGCGCGACCGCCCTGCGCGTGGCGCGTCTCGAGTGACGCGTGCACGTCGATCATCGCGCGCTTCAGGATGTCGGCCGCGGTTCCCTGGATCGGCAGATTGACAGCCACCCGCTCGGCCGCCGAACGCACCTGGCCGTTGTGGCTCGTCAGCTCCGGCACCAGCCGACGCCGGCCGAACAGCGTCTTCACCACGCCGGTCGTCCGTGCCTCGTCGAGCAAGCGATCGATGAACCGCCGCACTTCCGGGAATCCCGAAAAATAGGCGTCGATGAACGCCTGTGCCGCCGCCTGTGTCACGCCGATATCGCGGGCCAGGGTGAATGCCGTCTTTCCGTACAGCAGCGCGTAGTTGATGATCTTGGCCCGCCGCCGCAGTTCGTGCGGGTCGAGGCCGCTGTCGGCGCCGAACACCCTGAGCGCGGTCTGATCGTGAATGTCGTCGCCACGTTTGAACGCCTCGATGAGCGTGGCGTCGCCGGACAGGTGCGCCAGCACGCGCAACTCGATCTGCGAGTAGTCGGCCGAGATCAGCACGGAACCCGGCGCGGCAACGAACGCGGCCCGGATCTCCCGACCGAGTTCCGTGCGAATCGGGATGTTCTGAAGGTTCGGGTCGCTGCTGCTCAGGCGTCCCGTGGCGGCGACCGCCTGGTTGAAGGAGGTGTGCACGCGCCCCGTCGCCGGGTTGATGAGCTGCGGCAGGGCGTCGATGTATGTGCCCTTCAGTTTCTGGATGCTGCGCCACTCGAGGATGAGCCGCGGCAGATCGTGCGTGAGCGCGAGATCCTCCAGCACGTCCATGGCGGTGGAGGCGAGGCGCGTCTTGCCCGTTCGCTTGCCGGCCGGCAGCTTCATCTTCTCGAAGAGAATCTCCGAAAGCTGCTTGGGCGAGTTGATGTTGAACGACTCGCCAGCGAGTTCGAAGATCCGGGCGCTGCGTGTCGAGAGATCCCGCTCGAGCCGCTCCGACAACCGCCCGAGCACGCCGCCATCCACCTGGACCCCGGCCTGCTCGATCTCCGCGAGCACAGGAATCAGCGGCAGTTCCAGTTGCCGGTACACATCGATCAGCGCCTCGGTCCCGAGCATCGGCTCGAGGCGCTCGGCCAACTGCAGGGCGAGGTCGACACGCTCGCCGGCATAGTCCATCACGGCCGCTGGCGGCAGATCGCCAAGTTCGAGCGCCTTCGCGCCACGTCCCCGCACGGCCTCCTCGGTGAGGGCCTTGTAGCCGAGATGTTCGAGCGCGTTGTCTTCGAGCGAATGCGCAGAGCGCGTCGCGTCCAGCAGGTAGCTGGCCAGCATGGTATCGAAGGCAAGGCCGCGCATCGCGATCCCGTACCGGGCCAGGACGACCGCATCCGCCTTCAGATCGTGCCCGACCTTCAGTACGGCCGGATCCTCGAGGACGCTCTTCACCACGTCGAGCGCCGCCCGGCGGTCGGGCTGCGGCCCTCCATCGAGCGCGTGGTGCGCAAGCGGCACGTAACGCGCCTGTCTGGCCCCGGTCGCCACAGCGATGCCCACGATCTCCGCCGTCACGACCGGCTCGCTCGTCGTCACCACGTGCACGGCGCATCGGCCGGCACGGGCCATGTCGGCCGCCAGCTCGCGCACGCCCTCGATCGTCTCGACGATGGCGTAGTCCTTGACGATGGTGTCAGCGGTCGGCGCGAATTCGCTGAGAAGCGAGCGGAACCCAAGTCCGCCGAACAGCTCGTAGCACGCCTGGCGATTCGGGCCTCGATGCCGGAAGGTCTCGATGTCGAACGAGATCGGGGCGTCGAGCCTGATTTGCGCCAGTTCCCGGCTCTGTCGTGCGAGGTCGGGACCGGCGAGCAGCGCTTCCCGGTACTTCTTCTGTGGAACCTCGCTGGCGCGCGCGAGCAACTCATCGAGCGAGCCGAAGGCGGCAATCAGGTCGCGCGCACCTTTTTCGCCGATGCCGGGGACTCCCTTGATGTTGTCCACCGCGTCGCCCATCAGCGCCAGCACGTCCACGACGCGGTCGGGCGCGACGCCGAACTTCTCCTTCACCGCGGCGGCATCGTACCAGTAGCCCTCGTCGCGGGGGTTGAACACGCGGACTTCGTCGCGCACGAGCTGGTACATGTCCTTGTCGCCGGTGACCACGACGACGTCGTAGCCCTCGGCAACCGCGCGCGCCGTGATGGTCCCGATGACATCGTCGGCCTCGAAGCCTTCGCACGAGACGACCGGCACGCCGAGCGCTTCGCACGCACGATGCACGTAGGGGATCTGCTCGGCCAGGTCATCCGGCATGGCGGGGCGGTTGGCCTTGTAGTCGGCGGCAAGCGCCGATCTGAAGGTCGGGCCGGCCAGGTCGAACGCGCAGGCGACGAGATCGGGATTCTGGTCCGCCACCAGTTTTCGCAGCATCGCCACGAAGCCGTAGACGGCATTGGTCGAGCGGCCGTCCGGCCCGGTCAGCCCGCGAATCGCGTGGTAGGCGCGATACATCTGCGAGTTGCCGTCGATGAGGAACAGCACGGGGCGTGATGGGACCAGGTGTTGGGTATTCATGGAAGAGATCGGTGCGCGCGCGGTGGGTGGAAGTCAGTATATCATTGGCCGTCATGCTGTTCGTTCGCAGCCTGCTCGGGCCTTGCGCGCGTGTCGTGTTGCTGCTGGCGGTCGTGGCCGCGACGGCGGCCGGTTGCCGGGATGGCGGCTTCCTGAAGCAGTTCGAGTACGACGAGGATATCCACCTGGCGCTCGACGGGTCGGCGACGATCTACGTCAACGGGTCGCTGCCCGCGATTGCCGCGCTTCGCGGGTTCGAGCTGGATACGAATCCCACCGCGAGGGTCGATCGGGACCGGATCCGCGCGCTGTTCACGGTTCCTGGGACGCGCGTGAGCCGCGTCACCAGTTCACGGCAGCACGGCCGCCGCTTCGCGCACATCCGGCTCGAAGTGGACGACATCCGGAAGTTGCCCTCGAACCCCGCGTTCTCCTGGGCGACGATCCGCTTCGAGCGAACGGGGGACATGTACCGGTACCGCGAGGATCTCGGCCCATCGCCGAACCGGCCGGTCGGGTCGGTCGGCTGGACCGGGCAGGAGTTGGTGGCCTTCCGACTCCATCTACCGAGCAAGATCGCCTACCACAATGCGGGCCGCGACAACCTCCGGCGCGGCAACATCCTCGTCTGGGAACAGAAACTGTCCGACCGCCTGGCCGGCCAACCCCTCGAGATGGAGGCGCGGATGGAGCCGACCTCCATCCTGTACCGGACATTGTGGCTCTTCCTCGGCAGCGTCGCGGCGGCCCTGTCCGTGCTGGCGCTCATCATCTGGTGGGTCGTGAAGAAGGGCAAAGATCCGATCGTCTAGCCCGCATCACCCAGGACCCGCAGTTCCTGTGCCTTCGTCTCCCCTTCAGCCAGCGAGATCTTCACCGCGGACTTGCGCAACTGTTCGAGCAGCGCGGGTTCGTACCATGAGCCAGGCTCGATATCGGCGAGCGCGATGACGTAGTAGTCGCCTGGCGGCAGGCTGAGGACGTGAAACGCGCCCGAGTGGTCCGGTCGCACGCCTTGAACGGCCCGCGAGCGCGGCCGCCAGTCCGCCGTGTCGGCGGAAAAAGCGAGCACATAGCAGTCGGCCACCGGCTTCGATTGACCATCGAGCACGGTTCCCATGACCTCGGTGGCGCGGTCGCTCAGCACCACCTCCACGCCTGTCGTCGTCATGCCGTTCCGGACGTCGATCTGACGATCCGTGATGTCGCGCCCGTTCAGGAAGACGCCCTTCAGCGTCCACGGTTTCGGAAGACCACTGACGTTGACCACCTGGGGACCGGGGACGACGTTCGGGATCTGGAACCCGCCGCCGGAACTCACGCGGGCGTTCGCGCCGCCAACGAACGGGATGGGGCTCGGTGGCGATACGCTCACGCGGACCCGGGTGAGATCGATCTGCTGGCTCATTGCCGATTGGACGACGATCGATCCGGTGATGGCACCCCCGGCTGACAGGACAAGGTTGAGTCCGGTGAAATCCTGGCTGCCGAGCGCGAAGGCCTGGGTGGTGACCATCTGCACCTGGCGCTCGCCAGGAGCTGGCGTCACCATGGCACGTGCGATCGCGAGGTACCGCCCGGGCGGGACATTTCCGATGCTGAACGACCCATCGTCCTTCACCGAGGCAGCGTACGAGGTTCCGGCGCTGGCTCCGGGCCCTTCGTCGGTCATCACGATGACGAACGGGTTCTGCGCCGCTCCGGCTTCCGCCGTGACCGTCCCGCTGACGCGGACCGTGGACACAACTTGCAGCATGAAGTCGAGGCCGGAGGCCTCCAGCTGGCTGCCGAGGACAACGGGTGCCGCGTCGGCGAGGCTCGTGACACCCGGGAAATAGGTCGGCGCATACGTCTGCACCACGGACGGATCGACCGGTTGTCCATCCGACGACGACGGCATCTCCATTCGCGCGGCGGCGGTGACCAGGTAGGTGCCCGGGGACAGCCCGAAGATCCGGTACACGCCACGGTCGTCGCTCTCACCGCTTCCCGACTGCACGAGGTGCCGCTGGCCCTGCTGGTATTGGTACCGCATCGCGCGCACCATCGCCCGAACCAGCGGTTCGCCGGTTTCATCGAAGATGCGTCCTGTCACGACGCCGCCCCGCGGGAGGCGAACGTCGATGTCGCGGGCCTGCTGGCCCTGCGCGAGGACAACCCGGCCGCCAGGCCGTTGCGGACTCCGCGCGCCATGAGCCAACGAGACGAATCCCGGCTTCGAGGCGACCAGTGTGTACGTGCCGGGCGGCAGGTTGGCGAATGTGTATCGGCCTTCCTGATCAGTCACCGCGGCGACGAGGCCGGGGACATCGGTCGACGAAAGTTGGACGCGTGCGCGGACGAGCGGTCGGCCGGAGTCGACCGCCGTAATCCTGCCGGTGATGCTGGCTGTGCCAGTCGGTCGCACGGCTTGCCCTGTCCGATCGCGCCCGACCTGCTGGCTCCGGTCAGGTCTCGCCTGCTGGCCTCGTGCCGCCGCCGGCCCGAGGAAAAGCAGGACGGCCATGACCACGGGAATAGCGGGGTGCATAGCGGCTAGGGTAGTCGGGTTGGGCGGGAGGCGCAACAGGGGGGCAGGGAGGAAGGAGGAAGGAGGAAGGAGGACGGATGACGGAGGAAGGATGAAGGGGGAAGGATGAAGGGGGAAGGAGGAAGGAGGAAGGCGGCCAGGCGGGCTTGCCCCGCCGAAGCGGCGGTGATCGATAGTGCCGCCACGGCGGGAAGGCGAAGAACGCAGGTGGCGGCGCCAACCTGCGTCCTTCGTGTCGTGGCGCTCGCTCGGGCGGTTGTGCCTCCGGGCTAGAAACTCTCTCCCATCTTGCGGTGTCTGTTGGCGCGGAACCGGTCCACGCGATCGAGGAAGCGGGCCTTCATGTCCTTGGCCTTCTGCTGCTGATCCGGCGTCAGCACGCCAAAGACCTCCTTGCGAACCTGCGCGCGGAATACCGCCAGATCGGCCTGCACCTTCGCGAGATCCGCGCTCTTCTCGCGGATGGCCGCTTCGTTGATCGGGTCAACCGCGATCGCGTCGCCGAGCGTCCGACGCGCGGTCACCAGCCGGTCCGCGAACCCCTTGAAATCGGCCTTGTGACCCTGCAGGATGGCCTTGACCTGCTGCTTCTGCGTGTCACTCAGACCGAGCTGCCGCAGGCCGAGCCGAAGCGCGCGCCCGGGGCCGCCGCGCATCATCATGCCGGCGCCCTTGCGCTCTTCACGCTGCGGACCCTGCTGTTGCGCGTACGAAACGTCAGCCGCCGTGCCGGCCACGAACAACGCGGCCAGGATGAATCCCGCGGCCAGTCGAACCTTGTTATGCTTGCTCATCGTCTTCCTCCCCGGTGTCGTTTGTTTCTGCCTGATTGGACAGGACCGCTGTGGCAGGCTCATGACCGACCTGTGAAAGAAGTGTGAACTGGAGGCTGCGATGTCGATCGCGTGGGCGATGAGGGTGATCATGACAGAGCCGCTCCGGGATTCGGGCCGTCGGCCCGGACCCTGGAACGGCCGGGTCCGAGTGTAGCCGTGGCGACGAGAGTGCTGGTCGTCGAGGACGAGGCGCACATCCGGGAATTGGTGTGCCTGCACCTGGGACTGGAAGGGTACGACTGCATTCCGGTTGGCGATGGACGGGAGGCGCTGCGAGTGGCCGGCGAGCAGCCCCTCGACCTCATCGTCCTCGACTTGATGATCCCGGGCATCGACGGCCTGACCGTCTGTCGAGCCGTGCGGCGGGAAGGGCCGAATCGCGACGTGCCGATTCTGATCCTGACGGCCAGGCGCGAGGAGTCGGACAAGGTGCTCGGCCTCGAGAGTGGCGCCGACGACTACCTCGCGAAGCCGTTCAGCGTTCGGGAGCTGGTGGCCAGGGCTCACGCGCTGCTCCGTCGCGCCCGCCGGGCTCTGACGACGACCGAAGGCGAGGGGGCCGCCCAACCGGCTGAGGAGGCGATGCGACCGATATCGATGCACGGGGTCGAGATCGACCCGGCCCGCCGCCGCGCGAGAGTCCGGGGCACCGACGTGGAGCTGACGAACCAGGAGTTCAAGCTGCTGCTGTTGTTCGCGGAGCACCCGGGCATCGTGTTCAGCCGGGAAGCGCTGCTGTCGAAGATCTGGAAGGGCGACACGTACGTGACCGTGCGCAGCGTGGACACGCTCGTGAAACGTCTGCGGCACAAGATCGAGGCCGACCCCGCCGACCCGGCGCTCATCCTGACGCAGTGGGGCGTGGGGTACAGGTTCGCCGACGTGCCCTGACCGGGCAGGGAGTGGGGCGGGCGTCTCGCCCGTCCGGATCGCCGAGCATCCGCATGTCCGAACGCGCCTGGTATCGCAGCCTCTACTGGCGGATCGCCA
This sequence comes from Vicinamibacterales bacterium, assembly GCA_036504215.1. Lineage (NCBI taxonomy): Bacteria > Pseudomonadati > Acidobacteriota > Vicinamibacteria > Vicinamibacterales > Vicinamibacterales bacterium. The sequence goes on from DASXVO010000018.1 coordinate 10,962, forward strand.
TCGGGTTCGTCGCCTGTCTGGCGATCGCGCTCGTGGCGCAGGCCGTGTTCTTCGTGTGGATCATCGTGCGCGGTGAGCGCAACGTGCCGGCGCGCGCACTGACGGTGTTCGCGACCGTCGTGGCAAACGACATCGCCGGGGAAATCGAGGGCCAGCGTGAGGCCGAGATCGAACGCCACCTGGTCGATCGGTACGGGAGCCTGCCGCGCCCCATCTGGGTGATCACGAAGGATCGCCGGGTCGTGTCCGGCAACTGGGGACCGCCGCCCCCTGGATTGATCCGGAGGGCCGGCGAGCGTATGGCACGCGGCGCGGCCGCGGGCCTGGACCCGATCGAGAGCTTCCGGGCCCGACGCGCGGCCGCGTTCGCCCCCGTGATCGTCCGCGGCCAGACGGTTGGAATGGTGATCGTCCTCGCGGGCCGCCCGCCCAACGTCGTCGCGCGCCAATTCGGCCCGTTGCTGCTGCTGATCGCGCTGGGCCTGGTCGTCGGGGCGGGCGCGGTGGCGTCGGCCCTGATCTTCCGGCCCGCCAGCCGGCGGCTCGAGGCCCTGGCCGACACGGCTCGTCGTCTGGGCGCGGGCGACGTGACGGCCCGAGCGCCGGAAACCGGAGGGGACGAGATCACGCGAGTCGCCAGGGCGTTCAACCAGATGGCCATCGACCTCGTGCAGCGCGCCGAGGCGCTCCAGACCTCGGACCGCCTCCGCCGGCAACTCCTGGCTGACGTCTCGCACGAGCTGATGACCCCGCTGACGGCGATCCGCGGCTACCTCGAAACACTCGACATGCCGTCGATCGCACTCGATGCCGACGCTCGCAGCCGCTACGTCGGGATCGTCCGCGAGGAGACGTCGCGCCTGGAGCGGATCATCGGCGACCTGCTCGAGCTCGCCCGGCTCGAGGCGGGTGGAGGCTCGTTCTCGCGCGAGGATGTCGCCGTGGGCCAGCTGTTCGCCCGGGTCCTGGCGCGACACGAACACCCGGCACGCGAGCAGGGGGTCGCGCTCGAAACCGAGGGCGACCAGAGCATCCTCGTGCAGGGCGATCCGCTCCGACTCGAGCAGGCACTGCAGAACCTGGCCGCCAACGCGCTTCGGCACACGCCATCAGGCGGACGCGTGCGCCTCTCCGTGGAGCGACGCGATGAGCCCGACACCGCGCGCGGAGGCCCGGAGTCACTGGGTGAGGTGATCTTGTCGGTGCGCGACACCGGCTCCGGCATTCAACCCGACCACCTGCCCCACGTTTTCGATCGGTTCTACAAGGCCGACGCCTCGCGCGCCGAATCGACGGGCACCGGCAGCGGCCTCGGCCTGTCGATCGTGAAGACCATCGTGGAGCGCCACGGCGGACGCATCACCGTCCGCAGCGAACCGAACGTCGAGACGGTATTCGAAATCGTCCTGCCAGACGCCGACCCGCGGTCATTCAGCGCCGGATAACGCACCCGCACCTCCAGCACCCTGGCACCCTCAGCACCCTCAGCACCCTCAGCACCCCCAGCACTCGCACCTCCAGCACCCCTGGCACCCCCAGCACCTCCAGCACCTGTCCCCCCCTGTGTCCCCCCTTGCCCTCCCCCCCCGCTTTTCACTACAGTGTCCCCCGCGCTTCCCCGACAACCGCGCGACGCCCGGAGTCCTCGCCATGTCCATGCTGGCCTTTGGCGCCAAGCCACACGCCCTACGCTGCGCCCGCTGCGGCCGTTTTGTCGACTGGGCCGAGTCGCAGCTCCAGACCGTCTGCAGTTGCCGGTCGCGTCCGACGTGTCCGGCCGTCCTCGTCCGCCAGGCGGACCCTGCCGACCGGGTGGAGACATTGGCCCTGTTCCGACGCGACTTCGGCCGTGCGGCGGTGTTGGCTTTCGGTGAACTGATGTCGCTCGAGGATTGCCCCATCATCATCGCGGAGATGCGGGGAGAACTGGCGGGGGCGCTCGCTTACCGGCTGCTGCCGGATGCGCTGCACATCATGGCGCTGGCCACCGATCCGATGTGGCAGCGATCGGGTGTGGCCACGCATCTCGCAATCGAGGCCGAGGCGCTCGCGCGCCGACATGGCGTGAGCCGGCTCGTCTTCGCCACGACCAACGACAATCTGCCTGCTCTCTATTTCTACCAGCGTCGCGGCTGGACGCTGACCGAGGTCGTGCCCGGCGCGATGATCGAGCACGTGAAGCCCCACGATCGCGCCGGGTTCGCCGGGATACCTGTGCGGGACGAGATACGGATGGAGAAGAGCATCTAGCTCTCCTCCAGCTTCTCCAGTGCCGTCCTCATCTCGGCGTCGGTCTTCAGTTGGCTGTCCACCGAGAACGACAGGAAGCCGGTGGCCAGCGATCGCGCCAGCATCCGCTCGACGTTGTTGTTCACCACACCCGTCAGCGTGACATGGCCGTTCTCGACCACGATGTGAATCGGTGGGTTCGCCATCGCTGCATACTGCCAGAACGCGGGATTGCCGTAGATCGCCCGGGCGATGGCATACCGCAGGTCATCGTCGAACAGCGACGCCGGCAGGACGGTGATCCCATTGCGCACCTGGCGCACACCTGCCACCTTCGCGACGCGCTGCTCGAGGTCCTTCGCCTTGAACGGCATCGTCACCTTGCCGGTGAGCGTGACGACCCCGTGATCGATACTCGCCGACACGTCGTCGAATACCGAGAACCGCGCGTAGGTCGTGACGGCTCTCGAGATGTCGTTGAACACCTGCAGGTCTTTCCGATCCGGCTGCGCCAGGAGCGCCGCCGGAAGCAGCAGCACCGTGGCCGCCGCAATCGCCAGTCTCCTCAACATGGGTTGTACCTCCTGGATGATTCCTGTCTGGCCCCACAAAGTCCCATGAGCGGCCTGGCATATCTGCCGGTCTTCGCTGCAAAGCACGCGCCAGCTGTTCATGCGGGTGCAATTCAGCGGAATCGAGCAGCCACAAGGATGGGCATGGATGAGGTGTGCTCAGGCGAGGACGCCCGCGACGAGAGCACAGGTTCAGAGTCTAGAGCGTTGGCAGCCCATGGCCGGAGAGGGCCAGGCCCAGTCCGTAGGTGATCGCCGCCTCGAGGATGCCGACGAGTGTCATCTCGGTGCCGCTCGCCCACCACGGCCGTGTGGTGATGAGTGCCTTCGACGCGCCGACCGCGAAGTGCGCGATCGTGCTGATGATGAACGAGGCGATGACCGCCGGCATGCCGACGGTGAAGAAAAAGGGGATGATCGGAATGAAGCCGCCGACCGCGGTTGAGAGCGTGGCCGAGATCGTGGACCGGAGCGGATTCGGAAAACTCTCCTCCGAGAGGCCGAGTTCCTCGTGGACCAGTGCGCGGAGGAACTGCTTCGAATCGGCCTGGAGCCGGTCGACCATCATCCGCGCTTCCTCCGGGGTGAATCCTTTGAGCTGGTAGAACAGCTCCAGCTCGGTGCGTTCCTCCTCGGGGTCCGCTTCCAGTTCCCGCCGCTCGCGCGCAACCTCCGACTCGTAGACCTCGCGCTCGGACTTGGAGGCGAGATAGGCGCCGGCGCCCATCGACAGCGCACTCGCCAACGTGCCCGCGAGGCCGGCCGCCAGGACGACGCCGCTTCCACCGGTATAGCCCGCCATGCCCGACACGATGCCGAACACGGCCCCGAGTCCGTCGTTCACACCGTAGATCGCGTCACCCACCCAGCCGGTTCCACGCACGTGCCAGCGTTCGCGACCCAGGATGGAATCGAGGGCCTTCCTCGGTGACGGGGCGGGACCAGCGAGCGCATGAAGCGTTCGGGCGTGGTCGCGTTCCTCGCGCGCCACCTCATCGGCCACCGCGCGGTCTTCCGGATCGCTGAACGACGCGAGCAGGCGCTGGTACTCCGCTTCAGCGACGTTCTCCTCTTGTTCGAGCTTGTGGAGGACGACAGACTGGTCGCTGAGCTTCTGGAGCCAGTTGAGAGATCCACGGACCAACGTGGGATCGGGTGCCTGGCCAGTCGCGCGCTGGATGCGTTCCGCCCACCGCGCCGCGTGCTTCTCCTCCGCATCCGCCAGGCGCCCGAGGATATCCCGCCGTCGCGGATCGGCCTCGCGCTCGCTGAGCAGCCGATACGTCGTGGCAGCCTCGACCTCCTGGCGCCACAGTTTCTCGAGCGATTGAAGATATTGGTCCTCGGTCATCGTCTGGACCTCTGGGCCCCGGGCTGTCGGGCTGCTGGCTCCGGACTCCTGGCTACTCTCGAAGGCCGAACGCGGTCGCAATCCCCGCGCCGAGCAGCAAGAGCTGCTTGAAAGCGCCCGCGGTGACCTTGCCGCGGTGGAGATCGGGAATCAGATCGGCCATCGCAATATAGAGGAAGCTGGCGGCCGCAAACGCGAGGGCGTACGGGAGCACGCCCGGGAGCCGATCGAACGCCAGGAACGAGACGACCGTGCCCGCCACCGCGCCGCCGGCCGAGAGCACGCTCAGTCCGAGTGCAGGCGCCCGCCGGTACCCGGCGTTGAGCAGGACCGCGTAGTCGCCCACCTGTTGCGGCACCTCGTGGAGAGCGACCGCCGTGGCGGTGCTCAGGCCGAGCGGCCACGACGTCTGCACGGCGGCGCCAATCGCGACGCCGTCCACGAAGCTGTGGAACGCGTGGCCGATCAGGACGAGCGCGCCCGGCCGGCCGTGCGCCTCGCAATCCTCGGTGTGGCAGTGGTGCCACAAGACCAGCTTCTCGAGCACGAAGAACGTCAGGATCCCGAAGAGCAGCGTGGCAAACGTCCGGGGCGGATCGAGGTCGGTGAGCACCTCGGGAAGAATCGAGAGCAGGGCCACGCCGAGCAGCGTGCCGACCGCGTAGCTGACGAGGTGAGGCACCAGGCGAAGCCGGTTCTGCGGACTCAGGACGAGAAGGCCGGACGCCAGCACGAGGCTTCCGAAGCTCCCCATCACGCTCAGGCCAAGGGCGACGGCAAATAATCGCACGTCGGCATCATAAGTCAGCCGTGGGTCGCCAGTCGATGGCCGTCCACCGGATCACGAGTCTCCATAGAGAGATCGCAGCGGCCGCCGTCCTCCGTGTTCTCTGTGGTCTGTGCAATCCGGTATACTGAAGTCAATCCAATCAATTCCGCGGCGCCTCTTCGGAAGAGTCACCGCACGTCGTGCCCGGATCCTCACGCACAGAGCGGCCAGCTGACCCTTCTGTCGCTCGCTGTCCCTCGCGGTCAGGAGGAACGATGACCGAACCGACCCAGTCCCCAGATGATCCCCAGGGAAACATCGACGCGTTACTGCGTGAAGACCGCATCTTCGACCCGCCGCCGGCGTTCCGCGACCAGGCGAACGTGAAGGATGCGTCCATCTACGACGAGGCCGAGAAAGACCCGGAGGCCTTCTGGGCGAGATTCGCGACCGAACTCGACTGGATCAAGGGTTGGGACACGGTGCTCGAGTGGAATCCACCCGACGCGAAGTGGTTCGTCGGCGGTCAACTCAACGTGAGCGCCAACTGCCTCGACCGTCACGTCCGCACGGCGCGCCGCAACAAGGCGGCCATCATCTGGGAAGGCGAACCGGGCGACACCCGGACGTTCACCTACTGGGAGCTTCATCGCGAGGTGAGTCGTTTCGCCAACGCGCTGAAGGGGCTCGGTGTGATCCGCGGCGACCGCGTCGCGATCTACATGCCGATGGTTCCCGAGCTTCCGGTCGCCATGCTCGCCTGCGCGCGCCTCGGCGCGGTCCACAGCGTCGTGTTCGGGGGCTTCAGCGCGGAGTCGCTGCGCGATCGGATCAACGACGCACAGGCCAAGGTGCTCGTCACGGCGGACGGCGGATTTCGGCGCGGCCAGATCGTGCCGCTCAAGAAGATGGCGGACGAGGCGCTGACCGGAACGCCGAGCATCCGGCACGTCGTCGTACTTCGACGCGGCGGCGGCACCGAAATTCCAACCGACCTGGTCGAGGGGCGTGACGTCTGGTACCACGACGTGATGAAGAACGCGTCCGCGACCTGCGAGCCCGAGGCGATGGACGCCGAGGACATGCTCTACATCCTCTACACGTCCGGCACCACCGGGAAGCCCAAGGGCATCGTCCACACCACGGGCGGGTATCTGACCGGCGTGTACGCCACCAGCAAGTGGGTGTTCGACCTGAAGGAAGACGACGTCTTCTGGTGTACCGCGGACATCGGTTGGGTGACCGGCCACAGCTATGTCGTGTACGGTCCGCTCGCCAACGGCGCCACCGTCGTCATGTACGAGGGCGCGCCCGACTGGCCCGAGAAGGATCGCTTCTGGGACATGATCGAGCGCCACGGCGTCACGGTGTTCTATACGGCGCCCACCGCCATCCGCGCGTTCATGCGATCCGGCCCGGAATGGCCGGGGAAACACGACATGCGCACGCTCCGACTCATCGGCAGCGTGGGTGAACCGATCAATCCCGAAGCCTGGATGTGGTACTACCTCCACATCGGCGGCCGGCGCTGCCCGGTCGTGGACACGTGGTGGCAGACCGAGACCGGGCACATCCTGATCACGCCCCTGCCCGGCATCACCGCGCTCAAGCCGGGATCCGCGACCAGGCCGTTCCCGGGGATCAAGGCGGAGATCGTCAACGATCGCGGCGACGTGGTGAAGGTCGGCGGCGGCTACCTTGCGCTCACTCGTCCGTGGCCCGGCATGCTGCGAACGATCTTCAACGACCCGACGCGCTATGTGCGCCAATACTGGAACCGCTGGGGCAGCAGCGTCTACGTGACGGGCGACGGCGCCAAGCGCGACCGCGACGGCTACTTCTGGCTGCTCGGCCGCGTGGACGACGTCCTCAACGTGGCGGGCCACCGCGTCGGCACGATGGAGGTCGAAAGCGCGCTCGTCGATCACCCCGACGTGGCCGAGGCCGCCGTCGTCGGCAAGACGCACGAGATCAAGGGGCAGGCCATCGCGGCGTTCGTGACACTGAAGGACGGCGTGGCCGCGACGCCGGCGATGGCCGCGCTACTCAAGGAGCACGTGGCGCACAAGATCGGCGCGATCGCCAGGCCGGACGACATCTTCTTCACGCCCGACCTCCCGAAGACCCGATCGGGCAAGATCATGCGGCGCCTGCTGAGGGACATCGCCGAAGGGAAGGCGCTCGGCGACACGACCACTCTGGCGGATCCAGGGGCGATTCAGCGAGTGAAGACACGGTATCAGGAAGAAGCGGGATGATGGCGGGGCGCGTCCGGCGACGAGTATCATGATGGGCCGACAATCTCTCACGGAGAGATTACCGACGGAGGGACTCTCGCGGAGGGTTGCTCGCGAGACGCCATCATGAACAGGAGAGGAAGGGAATGCCCACGCGCCCGCCCGCGCCGCTTGCCGCCGCAATCGCCGTCCTCGTGCTCGCGCTGAGTGCCTCGCCGGCCCGCGCGCAATGGATGATCAGCAGCAAGGACGGGAAGACGAACGTCAAGATTGGCTTCCTCGCGCAGCCGCAACTCGAGGTCCTCGACACGCCCGACACGACGGGGACTTCGAAGAACCTCTTCCTGAGGCGAATCCGGATCGTGTTCGGCGGGCAGATCTCCGAGAAGTGGACGTTCTTCTTCGAGACCGACAGCCCGAACCTCGGGAAGGCGACTCCCGACAAGGCGGCAAACCCGACGGGCGCGAAGGATACCGGCGGCGCCTTCATCCAGGACGCCTATTTCACCTACAACCAGAGCGACGCGTTCAAGGTGGACGCCGGGATGATCCTCGTGCCGCTCGGGCACAACCACGGACAGTCGGCGGCGACGCTGCTGGCCGTGGACTACGGTCCGTACACGTTTCTCGAGAACGGGCCGACCGGCGGCCGGACGGCGCGCGACTACGGCGTGCAACTGCGCGGCTACCCCTTCAAGCAGCACCTGGAGTACCGCCTGGGTGTGTTCCAGGGCGTGCGCGGCGTCGAGGCGCGGAACGACTTCCGCGTCGCCGGACGGGCGGTGTGGTACCCGTTTGCCGCCGACACCGGGTTCTTCTACTCCGGCACCTTCCAGGCCACCAGGCGCGTCGTGGGGATCGGCGCGGCGTTCGATCACCAGAAGGCCTACGGGACCTACAGCGTTGACGCGTTCATCGAGCAGCCGATCAACAAGGGTGAGCGGGGCGTGACCGCGCAAGTCAACTGGATGCGCTTCGACGGGGGAACGTTCATCCCGACGCTCGTCAAGCAGGACGCGCTGCTCATCGAGGCGGCGTTCCACTTCATGAAGGGACGAATCAGCCCGCTGGTGCAGTACTCGCGGAGGACGTTCGACAACCCGCTCACGCCGGAACAGAGCATCTGGCAGGCGGGCATTGCGTATTGGATGGCGGGCCACCAGCGCAACCTGAAGTTCACGGCCGGCCGGCAGCACGTCGACGGGCAGCCAGACCGGACGCAGGCGCTGGGACAGTTGCAGCTCTTCTTCTACTAGTGTAGTGTCCCTGAAATAGCTATACAGCGACAATCTTCGGTGTTTTGCGTCGGCGCGACAGCGTGCACCCCGGCTGGATGGATTCGAGCCGCTGGCGCGCCCGGTCGAGTTTGACGACGAGGTCGCCGACGGTGGCGGTCCAAATGAAAGGCCTGGGCGCGTCGTTCCATGCCGCGAGATAGGCGTCGATGGCCTCGATCAACGTCAGCACGCTGGGGAACACCCCGCGGCGAATCGCCTTGTCCGTGAGTTCGCGGAACCACCGTTCCACCAGATTCAGCCAACTCGAACTGGTGGGCACGAAGTGACACACGAAGCGGGGATGCCGCGCGAGCCACGCCTGGACCTCCGCGGTCGTGTGGGTGCCGTAGTTGTCCATCACGACATGCAACGCCACATCGGCGGGGTACGCCGCATCCAACCGCCGCAGAAACTTCAGCCACTCCTGGTGGCGATGCCGCGCCTGACATTGCCCGATCACCTTGCCGTCCAGCACGTTCAGCGCCGCGAATAACGTCGTGGTGCCATTGCGTTTGTAGTCATGCGTCATCGTGCCGCACCGCCCTTTCTTCAAGGGGAGACCGGGCTGGGTGCGATCCAAGGCCTGGATCTGGCTCTTCTCGTCGACGCACAGGACGACCGCCTTCTGCGGCGGATTCAGATAGAGCCCCACGACATCTGTCAGCTTGTCCAGAAACTTCGCGTCCCGGGACAACTTGAACGTGCGGTGCAGATGCGGCTTGAGATTGTGCAACTGCCACAGTCGGTTGACGGTGTTCTTGCTGACGCCCTGCGCCGCCGCCATGGAGCGGCAACTCCAGTGCGTCTGGCCGGGCGGGCGGGCCTGCAGCGTCGCGGTGATGAGGCGGTCCCGTTTGTCGCGGTCGTACCGCGGCCGACGCCCCCGCCCCTCAGCAATCTCCCACACGGCCCCGACGCCCTCTTGGCGCACCCGCGTGCGCCACAGCGACACGGTATGCCGATTCACGCCGCGCGCCGCGGCGATCTTCAGATCGCTCATCCCCGCGGTCGCGTCCAACACCAAGCGACAGCGCAACGCGATCTGTTGCGGCGTGCTCGGCGCGTGGGCCCACTCGGCCAACTGGTGCAGATCGTCGGCCGCCACGCGGCCCGTGAGGCTCGTGTCTGTCATGCACACAGCATCTCACGCTTCTGATTCGTTGTCTAGTTATATGTGGGACACTACACTAGGAACGCGCCTACTTGGGTGGCGTGAAGTTCTGCCAGCTCACGTTGTAGTCGCTCTCACAGAGCCACCAGCGGCCATTCAGGTAGACGCTCGCCACCTGGTCGAAGCCCTTGGTGTTGTCGGTCCAGAGGTAGTGGGGATCGCCGACGATGAGGACGGTCGAATGCCACTCGACCGGCACCGTCGCGCACGCGTCTCCGCGGATCGACCTGAATGGACACCGACCGCCGAAATCAACGGTCACGGACGGATTGCCGATGTTGTAGCTCGTGACCCGCCGCTCGACACGATGCTTCTCCACATCGTGGGTTTCGTCGGCGGTGCCGCTGCACGTCGGCGTGAAATCCTTCATCACCTGGGACGTCGGCGTGCTGGAAATCGAGAACGCCACCAGGAAGTCGTAGGCCATCGTCGAGACTTCGCTCGCCGAGTCGTGCAGCGACACCGACGATGTGGCGGTCACGACGTTGGTCTTCTCCACAGGGAGGCCGTTCGGGTCTGGCCCCTGGTAGCGTTCCGTCACGCGGAGGTTCAGCGTCACGACCACCGGCGTCGCGCCCGTCACCCTGGCCGGCGCGGTCCACGTCATGCGGGCACCGGTGCCGGAGAAGGTGCCGACGTCGGACGTCCAGGTGTATTCCAGCTTGTCGGCCGACGTCTCCGCGTCGTCAACCGTTGCCACGACGTCGACGACCTCGGACAGGTCAGCAAAGCTGGCCGGCTCATTCGTGCGCCGGCCCTGCACGGCGATCGATCTGACCACAGGCGGCGTGTTCGTCACGCCCGGCGCGACGTACGTGAAGGCATTGGCCAGCGTGCCGTTCCCGGTCGAGCCGGATATGACGACGGTCGCTGCCCCGCTTGCGTGGGCCGGTGTGGTGGCCGTGATCTTCTGTGCGGACTCCACGTTCACGGCGGTGGCGGCGGTCCCACCGAACGTCACCGTCGCGCCCGCAACGAATCCGGTGCCCGCGATGGTGACGACGGTCCCGCCGTAGGTCGTTCCGGTTGCCGGCGACACCGACTGGAGGATCGGGCCGTTCACCGAGGGACTGGCCGGCGTTCCACTGTCGCCGCAACCCGCGCTGACGAGTGCGACCAGAATTCCAGTCGCTCCTGCGAGCGTCGTCCACGTCAGCTTGAACCTTGGTCGTTGCTTCATGCGGTTGTCGTGAGCTCGAGGTGAACGGGCGCGTCCCGGCCTGACGTGGCAAAAACGTCCAGAATGTTCGAGTCTAGCACCGGGGATGAAGCCCGCACAATCGCGCGGCGGCCATCGGCCGGGCACATCCGCGTGAAGCCATTCTGGGTCAGCGCACTGGATGGGTGGCAGAGATGCCTGGCGAGGAAGATCGCCAGTGACTCGCAGGGAGCCGGCGCAAAGCCGGAGGGTCCGCCGGGAGGGCGGGTGCCTCCCGGCCCGGTGCTCGTCAGGACCCATGGGGCCAACTGAGCTACCTGCCCTTCGACCGAGTGGTGCTGACCAACGTCTCGCGCAGGGAACACCCGTTTCATAGGGTGCGCAGGGCGGGAAGCATGGTCACACGGGTGAGCTCAGGGTTTAGAAGCGGTAGCGGAGGCCGATGCCGACCTGCAGGCCGCCAGCCTTGACGTCGTGAGTCGCGCCGCCCGTTCCAGGCATGCTCAACGAGGCGTAGGTGTACTTGACGTTGAGTCCGGCTGCCAGGACCCGCGTCAACGTGTAATTGGCATCGGCGCCGACGTTGAAACCAATCCCGCGCTTCGACGCTGAGCCGAACGTCGCGGCGAGTGACAGCGCGGTGAACGGCGACCCCGTTTCAGTGGCGGAGATTGTCGAAACGGTGTCTTCGCTGACGCTGAAGATCGAGGGCCCGCCCACGACCGACACGTCGTATTTCTTCGTGTCCATCACCCTGTAGATCGCCTGGATGTGCACGACGGACTCGGTGTGCCCGAGGTCGTTGACCGTGAGGGCAGCAGTGCGAGGCGAGTCGAAGAACAGCGGGTGCGGAATCGAGGCCGTGTAGACCACCGTGCTCGCCTTGGCGAACCGCGAGAAGGATGCGCCCACCGAGAACTTTCCGGAGACGTGCATGCCGCCGCCAACCTCGAAGAAGGCGCCGTTACTGATCTTGCGGGACCCGGTGAACGTGCCCGACTCGTCGTAGAGCGAGAAGGTGCCGGATTCGTCCGTGGTGCGCCCCCCCACCTGAAAACCGCCGGCGACGCTCACGAAGCCACGGTCCGGCTTGTCAGTTCCCTGTGCCGAGACCGCCGACGCGCCCGCCAGCGCAAGTCCGCACACCAACAGCATGGTTGTCGTCTTCTGCATCATCACGATCTCGCGTCTCCAATAGGAAATCCCTACTCTGGCCGTCAGGCACAAAACCGAGTTATGCTAGCACAGGATCGAAAAGTTCCTCTACGAGATACCCGGCCGGCAGCCGAAAGATAGTGGCTGCGATTTGCCCCCACTTAGTGTACAAATGTCCGGTTCCTGGCCAGGGCTGTCTGTTCGGTGGCCCTGTCGCCAGCGGTCGAGATTTGCGCCCATCGTTCGGCCCCAATAGCGTTGCGTTTCATGTGGGAGAGGTTCATGCAGCAGAAGGGTCTCCTTTGGATTGGCGCGGTCGCCCTGGTTGCCCTCGCGGTGGCCTGCGGTGGCAGCGAACAGAAGCCGGTCAGCCCGACGATTCCGAGTGCGTCAACTGCCAGCGGGACCGCCGCGTCCGCCGATGGTTCGACGTTGAAGGTCAATGCTCCGGCGCTCACGTCTCCGATCGGCGGCATCCGCCTCACCGTTCCGCAGCCGACGCTGGCCTTCCAGGCCGCGGCCGGGAAGTACGTGTCCGGCATGGCGCTCCGGTACCGCGTCGAACTCCAGAACGCGGCCGGCACAGTCGTTGAGACCCAGACCGGGTCAGCGCTGTCGTACACGGTCAAGTTGGGCCTCGACGTCGATGTGATCTACAAGTGGCGCGTGCGCGCTGAACTCGAGGGTGCCTACGGTCCCTGGTCGGCCACCGAGACGTTCCGATCGATGCAGATCCCGACCGGATACCTCAAGGGCAACGAACTGTACGACCCGCTCAACAACGGCAAGACAATCGGCAAGATCATCGGCTCGTCTACCTGGATCCCCGGGGTCGGCCTGCGACTTGACTCAGACGAATCCTATGTCGAGTACCAGTTGCCGCAGACGTGCTCAGAGTGCGAGTACTCGGCGCTCATCTCGGGCCTCTCCGTCGTGAGCAGGACCGAGGACCCGAAGAACCGCGTGATGACGATGCGCGAAGGCACCTACGGCATCAACGACAACCCCTACCGCATGAGCCTGGACAAGCGGGGCAACGGCGCCATCGCATGGCGGTTCATCTCGGGCAACAACGCGGCGGGTCAGTACATCGAGACGACGTCCTCCCAACGAATTCCGTACCCGTTCCACGAAGACCTGACCTACCTCTGGAAGGCGACGTGGACGGGCGGCACGTTCCGCGTTCAGGTGCTCGAAGGCGGCGCGAATGGCCAGTCGATGTACGACGTGTCCAGGAGCTACAAGGGCATTTACCAGCCGTCGCCGCACATGATCTACGCCGGCTCCCCGTTCTCCAGCGGTGACCGGGGCGACCCCTCGACCGTCGTAGGCATGATCATCCGGCAGATCTGGGTGTCCCCGAATCCGCGGCCGGCGTGGGCCAATCAGTAGGAACCGTCGACTCAATCAGGGTGGATGCACGATGAAGGAGTTCACTTTGGCACGCGGAAACAGAACAGGTTGGTGGATTGCGGTTTCGCTCGCGATCATCGCCGGTGTGGTGATTGGGTGCGGGACGAACAGCCCCTCAGTGGCGACGAGCCCGACCGGCACGATAGGCGCGCCGACAATCACTGCGCCGACCGATGACCAGCAACTCGACACGGTCAAGCCGACGCTGACCGTCAGCAACGCCGGCGGGTCCGGCCCGGCCCGGACGTACGACTTCCAGCTTGCGGACAACGCGGCGTTCTCGCCGGTGGCGGTCTCGAAGCTGAGCGTGCCAGAGGGCTCGGGGACGACCAGCATCACGCTCACCACCGACCTGCAGCCATCCACGCGCTACTACTGGCGCGTTCGACTCGTCGCAGGCGGCACGGCCTCGGATTGGGTGATTGGCAAGTTCCGGACGAAAGTTGGCGGCTACAACCGCGCCGGCGAACTGTTCGACCCGCTGATCGAGAACTTCACGATCGGTGAACGGTTCGGCAACACCACGTTCGTGTCCGGAAAGGGCATCCGGCTTGGCGACACTCAGTCCTACGTGCGCTATCAGCTTCCGCAGACGATTTCGTCCGGCGAGTTCTCGATGGAGGTCGAAGGGCTGGCGCCAAACGGCCCGGGGCCGAAACTGAACATCTTCTCGATGGCCCAGAGCACCGGCACGGTAACCGGCAATAGCTACGAGGCGACGGTGCAGTACCGGGGTGCGCCCGGCAACCCGGACAACTGCATCTCGTTCAAGGCGGTGTGGGGCAGCTCGGCCTACAAGCTCGAGCCCGACATCGGTAAGCGCAACGATTCAGTGATGTACCTGAACCCGACGACCACCTACTACTGGCAGGCTTCGTGGACGGCGAATAGCTTCCGCGTGCTGGTCAAGGCGGGTGGCATCAACGGGTCGGTCATCTACGACTACACGATCAACGCGGCGGGCGGCGGACCGTACGCGCCCTCCCCGCACGTCGCGTATCTGGGCTCCAACGCCGGGGCGCTGGGCACGGACACTGGGTCGTTCGCCGGCGCAACAATCCGCAACGTCTGGCTGAGCTCGCGGCCGCGCCCGGCCTCGCTCGGCGCGGGAACGCAGATCGGACGATAGCCGCCTCAGGCCCTGCGCATCCGCGCAGGCTCTCAGACTTGGCGTGGGTGGTCGCCGGAACGGCGACCAGCCACGCGCTTGCCCCCAACGCCTTCCATCCTTCCCACGCTGTATCCGTGAACGCCGATCGACCAAGATCGCGACAGCGCGGTTCGGCTGCCGAGCCGGATCCATTCTTCCCCGTTTCCTGCTGAGCTGAGGACGGAGCTGTCGGACAGCTTCCAGTTCTGTCATGCAAGTGGGCCAGCGGCCTTCGATTGCGGGCAGAACGTGCCGATGGTTCCATTTGGCACGTGCCCTGCAGGCGTGAACGACGATAACCCTCGTCTATTCCAATTCCCGGCCCCCGCAACGACGACCGTCGCGGTCGCTATGTAGGAGTGTCCTGTGGCCACCCTTCGTCTCTTCGCGCCGGACCCACCGTGCGAGGCCGTGCCCAATGCGGATGAGGTGCTCCGCTTCCACGCGTGCGAACGGCATCTCCACTGGGCGCTCGCAATCCCGTTTACGATTTGCTACCAGACCGCGTTGATCCTCGTCCTGGTGTACAACGCCCACCCGGGCCTTCCGCTGCGCCAGGTCGTCTCGTTGATCCACCGCACCTCGGGCGTGTGCCTGGCGTTTCTGCCTCTGCTGGTGGTCCTCTGGCACCGCCGGGAATTTCGTATCCACCTGCAGAACATCCACGGAGCGTGGCGCTGGACACTTGCCGACCTGAAGTGGCTCGTGCTGATGGGTCCGGCTGCCATCAGTCGACGCGTGTCACTGCCACACCAGGGGAAGTTCAACGCCGCCGAGAAGATCAATTTCATGTTCCTGATGGCGACCTACCCCGTGTACATCGTCACCGGGTTCACGATCTGGTTCCTGAAGCCCGCGTTCGTGTCGTGGCTGGTTCATTTCACGATCGCGGCGGGCGCGACGCCGCTCGTCTTTGGACACATCTTCATGGCGACGGTCAACGCGGATACCCGCGCCGGACTCAAGGGGATGATCACCGGGTTTGTCGATCGGCAGTGGGCGCGCCACCACTACCGGCTCTGGTACGACGAAGTGCACGGCAGTTCGAGCGACACGGTGGCGGCCGATGCGGCCCTGCCGGCGCTGGTCCCGCCGGTCACGGCTGCCGAACCGGAACCAATCAGGCATCAGGCGCCGGCCGCAGATCGCGGACGGGCCGCTGGGCCTGGCCAGACAGCGAACCCGTCGTTCGCGGCGTAGGAAGACGCCGACACGACTTGAACCACAAAGACACCAAGGACACGAAGACGTGTGCGCAGAGGCCTCCGGGACACACCGCGTTCCGTGTGGCCCTTGGGGTTGTTGGTGACCTTGGTGGTTGGTAGGTCCGATTCGTGCGTGGGCGGCACGTCCCCGCGCGCGGGCTGCTAGCGCGCTTCGGTTTCCTTCCGTTCTGGCGTCGGGGCGGGCACGGTGGGCTCATCGCCGTTGTCGCCGCGGCGCCGGCGGGGACGGATGTCGTAGCGCTTGATCATCTCGTTCAGCGTGGTCGGCTTCAGGTGCAGCAGCTCCGCGGCTTTCTTCTGCACTCCCCCTGCCGCTTCGAGCGTCGACTCGATCAACCGCCTCTCGAAGTCGGCCGTCACCTCGTTGAAGAAGATGCCCTCGGGCGGCAGCGCGAACTGCGGCATCTTGAAGATCGGCCGGTTCCTGACCTGATCGGGCACCAGGTCATCGCCAATCATCGCGCCGGTGGACAGCACGACCGCTCGCTCGATGACGTTCTCGAGCTCGCGCACGTTGCCTGGCCAGTCGTATTCCATCAGCAGATCGAGCGCGGACGGCGCCAGCTCGATGTCGCGCTTGTCGTTCTCCTCGCCGTACTTGTTGAGGAAGTGCTGCACGAGCAGCGGGATGTCCTCCTTGCGTTCGCGAAGCGGCGGCAGCTGCACGGTGATGACGTGGAGCCGATAGTACAAATCCTCGCGGAACCGCTGCTCCTCCATCATCTGCCGGAGATCCACGTTCGTGGCGGCGATGATGCGGACGTCGACCTTGATGTTCTCGACACCGCCGAGCCGCATGAACTCGCGTTCCTGCATCACGCGCAGGAGCTTGGGCTGGGTCTCGAGCGGAACGTTCCCGATTTCGTCGAAGAAGATGCTGCCCTTGTCGGCCATCTCGAACAGCCCCTTCTTCGGGTAGACCGCCCCGGTGAAGGCGCCCTTGACGTGGCCGAACAGGTTGGACTCGAGCAGATCCGGCGGCAGATTACCCGAGTTCACCGTGACGAATGCGCGCGGGGCGCGCGGGGAGTTCGAGTGGATGGCCCGTGCCACCAGTTCCTTGCCGGTCCCGCTCTCGCCGCCGATCAGAATGGTCGATCGACTCGGCGCCGCCTGGATGATCAGGTCGAACACCTGTCTCATCCGCTCGCTACGGCCGATGATGTTGCCGAACTTGCTGTAGCGTTCCTGGAGGTTCTGCTTGAGCGCGCGATTCTCGGCGACCAACTGCCCGCGCTCGATCGCGTTGCGCAGCACCGCCAGCACTTCGTCGTTCTTGAACGGCTTGGTGATGTAGTCGAACGCCCCGCGCTTCATCGCGGCAATCGCGGTCTCCACGGAGGCGAACGCGGTGATCATGATAACGGCGATATCCTCGTCGAGTTTCTTGATCTCGTCGAGCATCGTCAGACCGTCCATGCCCGGCATCATCACGTCCACGATCGCGGCGTCCACCGGGATCGCGCGGGCGATGTCGAGCCCCTCGACGCCACTTTCGGCAAGACGAACGTCGTAGCCCTCGCGCGTCAGCAGCGCCTCGAGGATCTCGCGCATGATCTCTTCGTCGTCGACGACGAGTATCGTTCCGTTACGGGGCATCAGCTATTCTTCCGTTGGTGACTACATGGCTCGCACGGGACGCGAAGACGCCGCGGCTGCCGCCACGGGGAACGCGAGCGTGAAGCGCGTGCCTTGCCCGACGTCACTGTCGCAGGTAATCGTGCCGTCGTGCTCGCGCACGATGCCGTAGGTGATGGAGAGGCCGAGGCCAGTCCCCTGTCCGATGGCCTTGGTCGTGAAGAACGGATCGTAGATTCGGGCCAGGTGCTCGCTCGGTATGCCGGCGCCGGTGTCCGCGACCTCCGCCACGGCTGAACCGTCGGCGATCTTCGTGGAGATCGACAGCCACCCCCCCTTCGGCATCGCGTCGCGGGCGTTCAGGAACAGGTTCAGGAACACCTGCTGAAGCTTGAACTCGATGCCCATCACGACGGGACCCTGTGTCGCCATCTCGCGGCGCACCTGGATCCGCGCCACCTTGAACTGGTGCTCCAGCAGCGACAGCACGTCGTTGATGACGACGTTCAGGTCGACCGTCCCCCGCCCCGCGCCGGCGGCCACCGGGCGAGACAGGTTCAACAGCCCGTTGACGATCTTCGCCGCGCGGAACGTCTGGCGTTCGATCTTCTCGAGCAGCCGCGTCTTGGGATCCTGAGGATCCGCCCCCTCGAGCAGCATCTGCGTGAAGCTCGAGATGCCGGTGAGCGGCGTATTGACCTCGTGAGCCACGCCGGCGGCCAGGAGGCCGATGGAGGCCATCTTGTCCGAGATCTGCAGCTGTTCTTCCAGTTGGGCGCGGGCCGTGACATCGTCCACGATGATGACCGTCCCGCTGTCCGATCCTGAGCCGGACAGCGACTGCAGCGGCACGGTCGTGACGTTCACGAGGAGCCGGTTGTCGTCCGACTGATCGAGCCGCCGTCCGGGCAGCGTGTAGCGATAGAGGCTGCCGCCTTCCGGCGAGCGGGCTCGCATCGAGCGCACGGCGTCCACGAACGCCGGATCGAAGAGCTCGTCGAGCCGCTGGCCGACGGCCTCGCCGCGCAGCACGCCATACAGTGTTTCGAGCGCGCGGTTCCAGCGAACGACCCGGTCGTTCACATCGACGACCGCGAGGCCGGCATCGAGCGACTCGAGGACGCTCTCGTTGAACTCGCGCATCCGGCCGACTTCCTCGGCCTTGACCTGCAGTTGACGGTACAGCCGCCCGTTTTCGAGCGCCGTCGCCGCCTGCCCCGCAACCACGGCGAGCAGCGCGAAATCCTCGCTGTTCAGAGGCTCGGCGCGCGGCTTGCGCCCGAGCGCGAGCACCGCAATCGTCGTCTCCTTCGAGACGCAGGGGATGAAATAGTACAGCTCACGTTCACGCCAGGGCTCGAGTTCGTCCGGCGGGATGCTCCGCGTGGTCGCCGCCTCGTCGAGGCCAACGACCTCTCCCCCCGCCAGCCGCGATCCGAGCGCGGAATCGCGTGCAATCCGGATCGGCTCGTCGGCGAGCCCCACGGACCGGATCGCCGAGAACTGGGACGACCGTTCCTCGCCGAGCAGGAGCGCCATCCGTTCCACGAGCAGCGTCTCGGTGACCCGCGCGACGATGCGGTCCCCGAGGCGATAGAGGTCGAGGTCGGAACTGAGGTCGCGCGCAAAGCCCACGAGCGCGCGACGGTAATCGTAGCGGTCCCGGTAGAAGGCACGATCGACGGTCGCCTGGATGGCGTTCTTGAGCGGTCGCGCGAGCAGCACCACCACCAGCGTTGCCAGCACCGCGATCACCGAGTTGTGCTGGTGCGAGTCCTCCAGGAACATCCACCCGGCCAGACGCAACAGCACGGCGTAAATGGCCGTAATCGCCGACAACGCGGCCGCCCACACCATGGCCCGCTTGATGATCACCTCGACGTCCATCAGCCGGTAGCGGACGATCGCCGAAGCGAACGCGAGCGGGATCAGACTGAGCGGGATGGACGACAGCTCCATCGGCAGCGACGGGCTGATGCCGAGCGCAAACGGGATCGCGTACCCGAACGCGAACGGCAGGCCGCCGAACACGGTCCCCCACGCAATCCATCTGAGCTGGCGGCGCGCGGTCAACGAACGGACCTGGCCGAAGGCCTTGCCCACGACCACGAGCCCGCCGATCAGGCACAGCGACAAGTAGAGCGGCTCGTACGTCTCCAGGCTCTGCACGACACCGGTGATGTAGAAGCGGGCGTCGCGCGTCGCCCGGGCGATGGCAATGACCCGGGCCGCTCCGAGCATCAACGCGGGGAGATAGACCAGCGGCCAGAGGCGGCTGCCGAGCGGGGTCTCGACCCAGTTCCGGGGCCGTTCGGGGAAGAACAACGTGAAGTGCAGGAACAGCGGCGGCAGAAGCAGGACCGACGCCGCATTCACCCAGTAGATGACCCAGTCGAGGTGGTCGAGCCGGCCGCTCGACGACAACGCGGAACAGCCGAAGAACGCGCCGGCCAGCCAGAGAAAGTGCAGGGTCGCCGGGTTGCCCGGGCGCCGGAGCCTGACCGCCGCGCCGACGAACAACGTGAAGATACCGACCACGGCCAGCGGAAGGTACAGGCTTCCCTTCCCGCCGGGCAGCGCGGCGAGCCTGAACTCGAAGGCCTGCTGGCTGCCGAGCCGCAGGATGCGGTAGTTCGCCGACTGGCCGTCCTTCGCACGGTGCAGCCACTCGGTCACATCCGCCGGACTGTCGACGGCCTGCCCGTCAATCGCGTCCAGCACGTCGCCTGGGCGAATGCCGGCCGCGTAGGCCGCACTGCCGGGCGCGACTTCCCTGGCCACCAGTCCTTCACTGGCGGCCATCCACAGGACGCCATCGTCCGCCTCGTGCCATTTGGCACGGCTGACGATGTTGGCAATGCCAAGACCGAGGAGGGCGGCAACGATCCCGAGCGTCAGCAGATTCCGGCTGGTCAGAGCCCAGCCCGGCCAGCGCCAGCCGGCGAAGGGAACTGCGGTTGCCGTCTTTCTCTGCTTTCTCATCGGACGAAGGCCAGACGAAGGGCGATGCCTGGACGAGATAGCAATCGGCATACCACGAACCGGATCGCGCCGTTCGCCGCTAAGTGTTTCGATTACAGTCATCTACAGTCTGTATCCGAACCGCACTTGGACCCTAATCCAACCTCGTGGATGACTCATCCAAAGAGTCGAATCGCATTGCGGACGAAAAAAAAGCGGGCCGGTCGGCCCGCCTGCTTCCCGCCCCTTGGATATCGCTCCGGGAGAGATTTCCCGACCCTGCTCAGAACCTCACCAGCACGCCGCCGACGATGCGGGTGGGCGGTCGGACCACGAGCAGTTCGTCATAGACGGACCCGTCGCGCGACGGGTCACGGAAGAGGTTCTTGACCGCCACCAGCACCTGCCACTGTGCGGAGGTGAAATCGAGGAACGGGAGTCGCTGGGTCACCTGCACGTCGAAGCGGCTGTCCAGGCCTGTCTTGAGTGCGTCGATGTCGCGGCGAGCGAAGCCCGTGTTGATCCGGCAGGCGATGAACACGCGCGTGGCGGTGAGCGGGATGTCGGTCTCGACTGCTGTCATCAGGTCGTGGAGCCGCTCATCCTGTCTGGGTTCTTCGCCGAAACCGGGAAGGAACGAGCCGCGCCGGTCGACCGACGCCATTGGCAGCCACCTGGCCGTTGTCATCTGATATGCGACAGAGCCACGGAAACGGGACGTGAGCGCGTGCGAGAGCCCGATACTCCAGCCCCGCGCATTCACCTCGCCAGCATTGCCGACCGAGTAGTGCCGGCCGTCGAACGAACTGGTCAGCCCCACGTCGAACAACGCCAGTTGCTGGTCGGAGGTCTTCTGGTAGAAGCTCCGGAACGCCAGGGTGAGCCCGCGCACCAGATCGCTCTCGATCCCGAGCTCGACCTGCCCGGTCCGCTCGGCAACCATCGGCGCGTCACCGACGAACGTGCGGTCGGGCGGAACCCACATGCCGACGGTCAACGGCTCGAGGAACTCCTCGGCGCCGGGCGCCAGCATCCGTCGCGAGAGCCCGGCATAGACGCGAACCCGTCTGACGGGAACGACCGTCACGCTGACGCTCGGGCTGAGAAGGCCCGCACCCGGGAGGTAGTCGTACCGGGAGTACCTGGCGCCGTAGTCGAGCGCAAGGCGCGGCGAGAACACCCACCGCCCCACACCGTAGATGGAGCCTGCGGACCTGCCGAGGGCATCCCGGCCCGAGAGCGGCGACCAGCGCTCGGAGGCCGAGTCGTACCGCTGAGCGCTGTAGGAGAACCCGACGTCGTAGACGTGCGGCGACGGGCCGCGGTTGTGGTAAGCGGCCGCGAGGAACCAGGCGCCCAAGTCGGGCTGGGCCATGACCCGAGCCGACCAGTCACCGTGGTGCCACAGTGGGCCGGCGAACGAGAAGTAGGCCGTGCTCCGAACGATGTTGTCGGCGGTGGTGACCGTGGCGGGAACGCGATCGAATGAGCCCGACGTCAGCAGATTCACCTGTGCAGTGATCGGCAGGTCCGTCAGGAACCGCGCGGACGAGTCGAGCGCCCTCCCGATCGCGGCTGCGGTGGTCGCGGTGGTGTCGGGGTCGGAGGCCGCGTCAATCGCCGCCCGCTCCGTCGTTTCCTTGAGGATGCTGCGCTTGAGATGGCGCAGACGCCAAGCCTTCTCGCTGTGGTCATCGCCAGCCGCGCTGTCCCCGGTCGGGGGTTCGATGGACAGCGGATCGTCGCCGGTGGCCAGGCCGGCGGCAAGCATCTGCGGCGGCGACGTGGCGGCCTTGATGCGCAGCAGCGTCACCGAGAACCGGGACGGCGCACTCGGACGCACCTCGACAAACTGCCTGCGGGAAGGCGAGAACCCGGTGAGGTGGGCGCGCACCAGGTACGCTCCGGGCGGAAGCGCCCGGAGCGTGAACGAGCCACGGCGATCGCTGACCGCCACGGCACTGGTCGAACCGAGCGCAGAGATCATCGCTCCCGCGAGCGGAACCCCGCGCTCGTCCACCACGACCCCTTCGATGTGGCCGGACGCCGCGCGCGCAACGCGCCGCCCGCGGTCGTCCGCACCGGGACGAAGACCGTCGGACTGCGCGAAGACCAACGGGGTCGCCCCCACCAGCCCCACGACGACCGTCGATCCAACGAGCGTGAAGAGGCGGTTCATATACTGGCCTTTGTGGCTCACGACGTCATTGCCGTCCGGGCAGGCCGCACCGCGGACGGCCCGTCGTCAACCTGCAACCACTGTGAACGTCGAGTTCTCGACCTTCGACTTGCCGGTGACCTTGTCTGTCACCTTGATCTCGAGCCGGTACTCCCCTTCGGGGAAACTCGTGAGCGGCACCGACAGGCCACCGACGAGCTGATGCCCGGCGTTGACGTCGAACTGCGGCGGCAGCGTCTGCGCGTCGAAGTTCTGCGGATTCGTCTTGTTGAAGAACTTCTCGGCGCCGTCTTTCTTCGTGTAGAAGTTGTAGTCGACCGTCACGTTCGGCTTGTTCGACGTCTTGTCGATGCCGTTGTTGTAGACGAGGAACAGGATCGAAAGTTCATCCTTCTTCGTGAACTTGTTGTCGGGCGATGGCGTGAGCCGGGTCAACCCGAACACGTACGGATTGGCGGAGATCTCCGCCTCGGGCAGCGCCGCGGTGAGTTGCTCGGTCTTGCTGGCAATCAGCACAGAGCTGGTCGCAAGCTCGTCGTTCCAGTAGTTGGGTACGGTGACCGCCTGCTTCGCCACGACGGTGCGCGGCGGCGGCGCCTTCTTGTCCTTGCTGTTCGCGGACCGCTCACGGACGAGCACCGACACGTCGTACTCGCCTCCGGGCACCGAGAACGCGCGCTGCAACCGATACGGCTGACCGGCTTCCGGAGCCTTCAGGTCGAGGAATCGAACGTCCTCGAACACGTACTCGACCTTGGCCGGTTCCTTCTTGGCCTTGTCGTCCTTCTTCGCGTCCGCAGCAGCGGGCGCGGCCGGAGCGGCTGCCGACTTGCTGGTGACGCGGATGTAGTAGATCACCGACGGGGTCGTCAGCTTGTCGATGGCGATCGTGAAGGGCACGAACGTGCGCTGATCCCGGGCCTTCAGCGAGTGGTTCTGCCAGGTCAGCGTGAGGTCGTTTGGCGCCGGCTGGCCCGCGGCCACGCCGTCCACGGTCTGGAGGGCGGCAGCGATTTCCTGCTGCTGCTGCTTGTCGAACTTCCTGTCATCCTTCTTCTTGTCCTGCGCGAACGATCCGGCAGCGGCCACGAAGAAAAGGGCGGCGATAAGAGCACTGGCGACGGCCAGCACCCGGGCACGGATATGCATGACGACTATACTCCCAGTCTCCGTCGAAATGACGAACATCTGTCGGATCATAGTCGCCTCCAGACTGGAAAGTCAAAACCTCCCACCCCATCGGAACCGGGTAGAAGCCGGCGCGTGCTATGATGACGAATTCCCGGGGGAATCCGTGGATTTCGTGGCGATCTGTCCCGACCGGCCCGATTCCAACCACGGCTGAGCACCTTCTAGCCGTGGACCTCGGCGGAGTGCACCGACGGCTGATCCGGGCGGGTCGCGCCGCGCCGGGGCCCCCTCGCTGTTTGCCAGAGGCGTCGTCGCGGTGACACGGCGCACCGAGACCCCGCCGGCTGATCCCGGGAGCCGGAGGACGACATGCTCGACGAGGCCATGGTGATCGTGCTGGCGGGCGGAACGGGGGAGCGCCTGAACCCCCTCACCCAGGATCGCGCGAAGCCGGCGGTCTATTTCGGCGGCCCGTACCGCATCATCGATTTCGTCCTGAGCAACTGCATCAACTCGGGGCTGCGCCGCGTCTTCATCGCGACACAGTACAAGTCGCTCTCCTTGAACCGCCACATCCGCATGGGCTGGAGCATCGTCTCCGAGGAACTCGGCGAGTTCATCGAGATCCTGCCGCCGCAGAAGCGCGTCGGCGAGAACTGGTACCTCGGAACGGCCGACGCTGTGTACCAGAACCTGTATTCGGTGGTGCGCGAGAACCCGCGGCAGGTCATCATCCTCGCGGGTGACCACGTCTACAAGATGGATTACTCGCGGATGCTGCGGTTCCACCAGGAACGCCAGTCCGCGGTGACGATTGCCACGATCGAGATGCCCCTGGCCGAGTCGCGCCGGTTCGGCATCCTGCAGGTGGACGAGAGCGACCGCGTCATCGGCTTCCAGGAGAAGCCGAACGAACCCATTACCATCCCGGGATCGCCCCACCTCGCGCTCGTCTCGATGGGCATCTACATCTTCGAAGCGGACATCCTGATCCGCGCCCTCGAGGCCGACGCAGGCCGCGACACGACGCACGATTTCGGCAGGGACGTCATCCCAGCGCTCATCGCCGAGGAGAAGGTGTTCTCGTACCGTTTCTACGACGAGAACAAGAAGGCCGCGAAGTACTGGCGCGACATCGGCACGCTCGATGCGTACTTCGAGGCGAGCATGGATCTCGTGCAGGTCAATCCGGAGTTCAACCTGTACGACCCCGAATGGCCACTGCACACGTACCAGCCTCAGGCGCCGCCGGCGAAATTCGTCTTCGCCGAAGAGGGCCGGCGCTGCGGCCAGGCGCTCGACTCGATCATCTCGCCCGGCTGCATCGTGTCGGGCAGCCGCATCTCGGGCAGCATCCTCTGCCCCAACGTCCGCGTGCACAGCTTCTGCAACATCGAGCAGGCCATCCTCATGCCCGGCGTGCGCGTCGGGCGTCATGCCCGGTTGCGGCGCGTCATCGTGGACCGCGATGCGTGCATCCCGCGTGGCGCGTCCATCGGGTACGACCTCGAGGAGGATCGCCGCCGCCACACGGTCACGGAGACGGGGGTCGTCGTCGTCACGCGGGACGACGAGCCGATGGTGCGGGACATCGATGAGGACGCACTGCAGATCGAGATGGAAGCCGACCGCCGAGGTTCGGCCGGGGAGTGAGGCTCCTGCGCTTCCAACGCCCCCCGAACCTCTTTGCCTACACCAGCCGCATTCGACCCTGAGTTCACGTGTGTTGACCATGTTTCGCGCCCTGCGCGCCCTGTGAAACGGGCGTTCCCTGCGCGAGACGTTGATGAACACAACTGAGTCGAAGGGTAGAATGGCAGATCGGTCTCGTGCTGGTTACTCCATCAACCGCGATGGTGCCGTCGGACACGTCGACGAGGAGGATGTCAGTGAAGATTACGCAGGTGAACGGCCGGGAGATTCTCGACTCGCGGGGCAACCCAACGGTCGAGGTGGATGTTGATCTGGACAGCGGGTCGCGCGGCAGGGCCGCGGTCCCGTCGGGCGCGTCCACGGGCGTGCGCGAGGCGCTCGAACTGCGTGACGGCGACAAGCACCGCTATCTCGGCAAGGGCGTCCTGAAGGCCGTCGCGAATGTCAACGGCGAGCTGGCCAAGGCGGTGGTTGGACAGACGGCCGACCAGCGGGCGGTCGACAACCTGATGAACGCGACCGACGGCACTCCGACCAAGAGCCGGCTTGGCGCCAACGCCATCCTCGGCGTGTCGATGGCGCTCGCACGCGCCGTGGCCACGGCAAATCACGCGCCGCTCTACGCGTCGATCGGCACGCTGGCCCGCGTGCCGGCCGACCAGTTCTCGCTGCCGGTGCCGCTGATGAACATCCTCAACGGCGGCGCGCACTCCGATAGCAACGTGGACATCCAGGAGTTCATGGTCGTTCCGGTCGGCCTGCCGTCGTTCCGCGAGGCGCTCCGGGCCGGCGCCGAGACCTTCCACGCGCTGCGGTCGATCCTGAAGAAGCTGGGACTCTCGACCGGCGTGGGCGACGAGGGCGGCTTCGCGCCAAACCTCAAGGCAAACCACCAGGCCATCGAGCTGGTGCTCGAGGCGATCACGAAGGCTGGCTACAAGCCGGGCCAGGACGTCTGCGTCGCGCTCGACGTCGCCGCCAGCGAGCTGTGGGAGGACACGGGTGACGCCAACGGCGCACCGGATGCCCGGACAGGGCACTATGTGTTCCACAAGTCGGGCGACGGGACGAAGAGCCCAGCGGAAATGGTGAAGATGTACGCCGACTGGATCGGCCAGTACCCGATCGTCTCAATCGAGGACGGCCTGGCCGAAGGCGACTGGAACGGGTGGGAGTTGCTCACGCGCGAGCTGGGCGGGCGCGTCCAGCTCGTCGGCGACGACATCTTCGTCACCAACCCGGCCATCTTCAGGCGCGGCATCGAGCGGAAGATCGCAAACAGCATCCTGATCAAGCTGAACCAGATCGGAACAGTCACCGAGACGCTCGACGCCATCGAGATGGCCCGAGGCGCCGGCTACACCACCGTCATCTCGCATCGCTCGGGCGAAACCGAGGACTCGACGATCGCCGATCTCGCCGTCGGCACCGGCGCCGGACAGCTCAAGACCGGTTCAGCCAGCCGGAGCGACCGCGTCGCGAAATACAACCAGTTGCTGCGGATCGAGGAGGAACTCGGCGCGAAGGCACGCTACGCCGGGCGCGAATCGTTCAGGCGGTTGAAATAGGGATCGGGGGTCAGGGATCGGGGGTCAGGGGAACGAGCCCCGATCCCCGTCCGCTAGTCCCCTCCCAGGTTGAGCTCGCCGGTGGGTTCGCTCGCCGCGATCCTGAGCGACCGCAGGAACCGGCGATCCGCCGCGGTGATTTCGTACACGTGGGCGGCGGGCATCAGACGCCGGGACGGCGGCACGGCGGTCGTTGTCCGCCCATGGGCGACCGGCTGATTACTGTCCACGAATCCGACCGCAGCCTCGAGTGACACCTTCATCTCGAATCCGGCCGCGCGTGCCCGTTCCCGGCAGGCCTGCACTTCAGGATCACGACCGACCGCGGCGTTGATGGCGTCGATGAGCTCGCGAGCGTACCGGTTCACAGCTTCATCCACAGCCGCTTACCTCCTGCCGCTGGCCGCCGCCGGTCGAATGGACGGGCGCTGAGCGTCCGCGTTCGATCGGTACCCCATCCGCGGATCTGCGTTGTCGGAACAATGAGAACGATCGTCGACGCATTCTACGGGCCGTCCGGCCGGGTGTCAAGGAACTGACAGCAGGAATGACAGCAGGCGCCCGGTCTTCCGCGATCAACCGGAGTGACGGGCGACGTGCCGCGCCCAGAGCGAGACCAGCACCTGTTCCGGCCCCTTGGCCGCGGCATACATCTCGGCATACCGGGCGAACTGCGCGGCGTCGATCGAGCCGCCTCCCTGGGCGCCCCGGGCCTGCACCACCAACCGCATCGCCAGGAACAGCGCCTCGTGGTCGCCGCCGTGTTTCTCAAGATACGACCGCACGCCGGCAAGTGCCTCGGCGTGCTGCCCCGTCATCGACCATGCCGCAATCGACCGCCGCTGAACCGCGGCATCCTCGGGCCAGTGCCCCGCCGCCTCGCGCGCGATGTCCCGCGCCTGTTCCCAGTCGTTCACCCGAACGAGCGCGTCGAACAGCATGAGGTACGCGAGCGGCAGGTCGTTCTCTCCCGCGAGCGTCGTTTGCCACGCGCCGATCGCTTCGCGGTCGCGGCGTCCGGCCGCGTAGCACGCCCCAAGGTAGAGGGCTGCGGGAAAGAAGTCCACCGAGTTCCGCAGCGACGCCCGGAACTCACCCGCCGCCCGCTCGAGGTCGCGCCGCGACAGCAGCGCCAGGCCGCGCAGGAAGGTGACGGCCAGTTGGTCCTGTCCTGCGGGCAGGCTCTGCAGGACTGCGTCGAACGCACCGCGCCGAGCCTGGTCGATCGCCTCACGAACCCCGGACGGCAGCGACTTCCCGCCCGATGGCCCGAGGAGGCGGTCGAGGAACGGGGCCAGCACCTCTGGCGCGAGCACCTGCTGGGGCTGGAAGGAACGTGCCGTATCGGAAAACGGGATCGCGCGCGCGACTTCCGCCCGCGCGGTGCCGAGCTTCGAGGCCGACGCCAACACCTCGAACGGCCGGGACTGCCTGGTCGTCGCCCGATCTCCGGCCGACACGATGGCGTGCGCGAAGTACCGGCCGGGCGGAAGCAGATCGATTCGGATGAGTCCGCTCGCCACGCGTCGGCCTTCTCCAGCTTCACACGGCAGTGCCACGCTGAACACGGCCGGCCCTTGATCCTCCTCGCTCACCTCCATCGTCACCCGCGCTTTGCCGAGCGCCGCACGGTCGGACGAGTAGATCTCGAGGTAGCCGATGAACTCCGGCGTCGCGATCCCGCCATCGACATTGGGATTCCACTTGCCAGCCTCGCCGGTTCGCTCGTCGGCGATCAGCAGGTCGCTGACCTCGAGCGGGCCCACTCTGGCCACCGCGGCGTTGACCGCGTGCTCGACGCTCCCCCGGCGCCCGGTCTTGTCCCGCGCCGCCAGCTTGACCACGTATTCGCCCGGTTCCACGTCCACCGCCCCCATGTAGGCGAGCGGCCCCGGAACGTGCCGAGGCGCGATGATGCTCTTCTCCAGGAAGCTGCGGACCACGCGTCCCTTACGATCCATCACGGCGACGCCAACCGCAACCGGAGAGCCCTCCGCGCGATCCTTGTCGATGTCCGCGCCGATGATCAGCCGCGGCTTGGACCCCTTCGGGTCGCGTACCACGAAGGTGGTGATGCTGACGGGCAAATCGCTTGCCGCGAATGGCGAGCCGAGGGTCCGCGCGATCGCGGCTTCATCGGTCTCGTCCGTCTCCGCGGTGAACACGAACTGTCGCCTCGCGCGCAGGCTGACATCCTTGCGTCCGAGCTTCACGTCGATTCGGTGCGCCGTGCCGTCGCGGTCGTTGCCCTCGGCCTCGAAACCGAGCAGGTAGTAACCCGACATCTCGAGCGCGATCCGCGAGTAGATGGTGTCACCCTGTCCGACGACGGTGAAGATGGTGCCTCGGCTCGCGGCGACGAGCGTCTCGAAGCCCGCTGAGAGGATCTGCCGATCCGAGTCCGCCGAACCGGGAAACGACGAAGTCAGCGATCGGCTGGCGTCGGAGAGATCCACGCCAGGATTGTCGACCCGAAGGCCGTAGACGGTGGCGCGCGCGGTCGATGCCTCGGCGGCGACGTCGGTGATCTCGCTCAGCATCTCGCCCCGGTCGTCGAGGGGAATGGACTCGGAGATCAGCAATACCGTCTTCGGACCGTCGATGCGCCGGAGGCCGCGGAGGATGTCCTTGATCGCAGCCAGCGATCGTCGCGTCCGCTCCTTGGCCTCCTGGACCATGATCGGCGCGTCGCTCTCGATCATGGTGCGGCAGGCCATCTTCGCGGCCGCGTCGGGCTCGCTCGAGCACTCGCGGGTCACGACGCGCTCGAGCACGTCGGATTGGCCGGCCCTGATCTCGAACGCCTCGCCGAGCGCGACGTGCCGCTGCGGACGGTATGGCGTCAACCGGCCGACCATCCGCGTGAGCGCCTCACGGATTACCGCCCGGTTGGCGGTGACGTCCACGCGGATCCCCATGGGGATGCTGGCAATGGCCACGCGATCGGTTGGCAGCAATTGGTCGACGAACCGGCTCGCCGCGCGGATGACCGCCTGACCGCTGCCAGACCTGATGTTGCCCTCGTCGACGAGAATCAACACCAGGCGACCTGGCGCCTCGGTCGTCGTGTTGGAGCTGAACAACGGACGCGCAGGGGGCGCGGCTGCTTCTGCCTGCACGCTCTTGGGCGCCGGACGGGCGTACGACACATAGGTGGCCGACACGACCCGCCGCGGCTTGCCGTCCACCATGATGGTGAATTCGCCCACCTGCAGGCCTTCGATGGGATGGCCCCGCCCGTCCACGGCGTTGACGTCGACAACCACCAGGTCGACGCCCGCCTTGAAGGTCGCCTGCTGCTGCGCCCCCATCGCACCGCTGCAGACGACCACCATCGATAGCACCACGCCGCACGTGGCCGTCATGTTCATCGGGTGCTCCCCGAAGCCGCTCGATACCCCTCGCGCGCCCGCACCGTGTAGCTCTTGTCGGTCACCTGCACCTTGATGCGGCGCCAGACCCCGTCGTGTCTGGTGGACGGCGGCGTATAGCTGAGCAGGTACTGGTGCGCGAGTTCGTCGAGGATGCTGTTGAACGCATCGCTCAAGCGGTCGATGTCTTCTGTGAAGAACGCCCGGCCGCCGCTCTTTCGCGCCAGGCGCTCGAGAATCTCCCGCAGCGCCAGGTCCCTCGTCCCACGGCCCTGGCCTATCGTGAACAGCACGGCGTCACTGCGCTCCAGGCGCCGCTCGACGAATGGCAGCGTCGTCCTGCTGGCCGTGTCCTCGCCGTCGGTGAAGATGACGAGTGCGCGGCGACCGCGCTGGCGGCCGAGCATGTCCACCGCCTTCACCGTGACGTCGTAGAGCGCGGTGCCGCCCCACGCCGCGAGGCGATCCACCGCCTTCTGGCGCACCGTCGGGTCGGTCGAGGCGCGTGTCAGCGCGAAGATGTTGTCGTTGAACGCCAGCAGCGTCACCTTGTCCTCGGGACGCAGCGCGCCGAGGAACGCCGTCACTGATCGCTTCAGCTGCAACATGGACGGTGTCATGCTGCCGCTCACGTCGAGCGCCGCCGCAACTTCGAGCGCGGCGTTGCCCGCCGCGAAGTACTCGATCTTCTGCGGCACGTCGTCTTCGTAGATGCGGAACTGGTTCTGGTGCAAGCCGGACACGCTCGCACCGCTTTCGTCGGTCACGCTCACGGTCACCTGCACCGCGTCGACATCGGTGCGCTCGGTGTACCCGGCGTCAGTCGTGCGGATCGTGGCCACCAGACGCTGGCCGCCCGCCACCGTCGCCACCGCGCGAATCTGGTGTTCGGACACGGCGTCACCCGCATCCCACGCGCACTCCCACGGCGGTCGGTCGAGCGAGCAGATCAGCTTGCCGTCGGCGTAGATCGCCACGCGCACGGGTCCCGCGGGCGGGTTCCTCACTTCCACGCGCACGGTGAGAATGCCGCTCACGTAACTTCCCGCCGGCGGGTAGACGATCTTGACGGAGGGTTCACCCGACTGCGCCACGACCAACGCGGTCAGCGCCAGCACCGCAAGCGCCGCGCCCCGCAGATGCAGCCGCCAACCGAGCGGCCGACGGCCTGCCGCCGCACGGCGGCACACGGACCTCGCCGCCAGCGGATTCGGCGCAGAACGGCGGGCGGCGGAACGAAGACCCTCGTTGTTCATTGGCGCGTGTCCGGGACCAGCGGGCCCCCGGTGGCCGTCAGCGCCGCCACCTGGTCGATGTATCGCTCGTAGGCAAGCATCCGTGCGGCGTGCGGGAAGGCCAGCCAGTCGTCCGGGTACGCCGGCCGCGCCAATTCCACCAGGTCCTGGGTCGCCGCCGGCAACAGCAGCGCGACAACCGACGCTGGGACACGAAGCTGCGCGGTCAGTTCCGCGAGACGCAGGGTGAGGTCCGGCAGGGCGGCCGGCAGTGTTGGCGCGGCAGACAGGCGGCCGTAGCCATCGGCGGGCGGGTCCAACGGAAAGCGGACGGCCAACGAACCGTCCAGACCGTGTCTGCACACGCCCCACGCATCTGGAACGAGGTCGCCCGCGTCGAGGCCGACCCACAACAACTCGGTCAGAGTCAGCCGGTCCGTCAGGCCGTCTCGTTGACGGCCGGCCAGCCACGCGAGCGCGTTCTGCCTCCGGGGATCGAGACGCGCCGTTTCAGCCAGCGCCAGCCAGTGCGATGGACCGGTGAGCGCGCGGATGCGCTGCCGGCCGCGCTCGATGTAGCCGATGACGCGGTCTCGATCCACGTCGAGGTGGGCGGCCGGACGGACATTTACCGCCGTGAGGGCGAATGCCTGCTCGTCGCGTCGGATCACCTGCCGCGCGCTGAGCGGCTGCTCGGTCGACAGCCGCTTGAGCGAGAACCTGGCGAGCGCGACGTCGAGACACAAGAGCGATCCCTCGAGATGCCACGGCGCGCCGCCGCCGACGCGCTCGGCCGGAAGGGTCCAGGCGGGAGCCTGCGGACCGACGGCCAGGCCCTGCAGGCGAAAGTCGTGATCATCGGCGGGGTTCGGCCCGAGGAGGGTATTGTTCTCCGGGTCGCCGATGTGCGCGGCATAGGCCAGCGAGCGAAGGGCGCCGGCCAGCAGCCCGTCGTCGGGCGCTTTTGCCCGGAGTCCGAGGCCGTCGTCCAGCCGCGGCCCCGTGAGCTTCTCGCGAACCTTCAGCAACCGAGACAACTCGGCACTCGCTGGATCGATTCGGTAGGTCTGGTCCTCCCACCGCACGATTGTCATCGCCCGCGCGTCGGCTGAACGTGCGCCGGCAAGCGCGTGGAGCACGACGTCCTCGGCCGATTCCGGCGCGCCGATGCCGACGGTCTCCCGGAGCGGCGGCAGCAGGCGCGTGACGATCCAGTCGGCGACGCTCGGGCCGAATCCCTTGCCGGGTTCGAAGGGCAGTCCGATCAGCGACTCGACGAGGCTCACAGCATCCGCGTGATCGAGCACTCCATGGAACGAGCACCGATCGATGACCGCCAGTGCCCCCTGGAACTGCGACAGCGCAACGACCAGCCGCTTGTCGTCGCCGATCGCCGACATGGCCTCGGCCCTTCGGGCGGCCGCCACGTAAGTCCCGGCCCGAACGACGCCGATGCGCTCGAGCGTCAGGTGCAGCGCTTCGAAACGGGCGTAGCTGCGGACGGCTCGGAGGACCGACGATCCGTCCGACGCCGCGTTGCCGAAGAGGCGCTGCGCGAAGCAGACGGCATGGGACCGCAGCCGACGCACCCGCGGTTCGTGAGCGAGGACGACGCGTGCCAGCGTCGCGGCATCGACAACCGCGTCGTCGCCGGCGCCGGCGTCTGTCGACAGGTTCTCGCCGAACACGTCCTCCCAGAACCGCCTGGCCGAAGGCGGAGACAGCCGTCCCTGCGGCGTCACCTCCACGAGTGACAGCAGCAGCCGCAGGTCGCCCGAGCGGCGCGAGAAGGGGCCGATTTCGAGCGACCACGCGGGGTCGACCGTCGTCGCGGTATTGTAGAGCTCTCGCAGGTGCTTGATCCCGCTTTTCGAGTCGGAATTCGGAAGACCGAGCGCGAACTGGAGGCGCGGGCCGTTCAGTTGCGCAATCGTCGTGTAGAAGGCCGCCAGCCGGCCGGCGTCGCGCGTGAGGAGGTGGCGGATGAACGACGCTGGGTCGTCCGGTTTCGCCCCCACCAGCGCCGCCCACCACGGCTCGGCGATCTGGCCGCCCGGCACCAGCACGCGGCCCGCCGAAACGCGGAGGCCCGGTGCGGTGGCTGCGAAGGCACCGGGCGTGACACGGTCGACCAACAGGAGAAGATCGCGGCTGCGGCCGATGAACTGCAATGTGTCCGCGTCGAGCGCCGCAAGGCCGTAGTAGACGAGGCTGGCTGCCCGATCGAGGAGAACCACCGACAGCAGGTGCTCTTCGCTGACCTGTTCTTGCAGGATGATGTCCCGCCAGATCGCGGGAGTGAGCGGAAGCGGCAAGTCGTCCGCGATATCGGTCGACGCCTGTGCGCGAGCGGTCGCACCAAGGTAGGCGAGCAGCCCGTCCCGACGCGAGATCGAGGGAGCGTCCTGAGGCAACTCGCCGTGGAGCACTCGGACCAGTTCGAGCGGCACCCGAGCCGGCTCGACGTGCGCGTCGAATCCGGCCAGGCGTGCCAGCGCTTCGACCGAGCCGGCGAACCGCACGGTGGCCCACTCGGGTACACGCCGGTCTGTCGTCGCCGCGTCCGCAGGCGAGCCGCCCGACCAGACGACCGGCAGCATGAGGATCGTGCAACAGACCGCGCGGGCCACGAGCATGATGAGGACCGGGGACCTTACAGGCCGGATGTAGCCGCATGCTATGTGGGGATCGGCGGAGTGTCAAGGTGGCTGGCTCGCTTCTCGAGGGGATTTGGTCTTCGATCTTTCCTTCATCTTCCCTTGATGTGGGACGTGTGACTCTGCCCGACGCCGCCGGCGGCAGCCAGGCGCAACCCGGAGACCTCCCTCTCCGTGCTCGTGGAACAGCTCTGTCGGGAGAGATCGGGCGCCTGACGAGGGGCGCCAACGACCTTGTCGCGAGTTGCTGCAGGCGGCTCCTCAGTCGCCCGTCGGAACGACACCCGCCGCCTCAACCATCAGGATCACGCTTCGTTCGGGCGCACGCGTCCGGTGCATCACGCCGCGCGGCACGGTGATGCCCTGGCGGGGGAGGAGTTCGACGGACCTGGCTTCGAGGTCCACGATGAGGCGACCTTCGACGACGTAGAAGAACTCGTCCTCGTGGTCGTGCTTGTGCCAGTGATACTCGCCGTGGAGGACGCCAAGCCGCACGACGGCATCGTTCACGCGGGTCAGCGTCTGGTTGTACCAGGAGTCCGTGCAGGCTTCGACCAGTTTCTGCACGTCCACGGTTTCGAGCGGCTGATAGTAGACGTTGAGGAACGTCTTGTACGGGTACTGTGCCGGGTCGGCCATCTGGCTGTCCTCCTGCAGGCGCGCGCATGCCCAGAACAGAGTGCCAGCAAGCGGCCCCCGAGGGCAACGTCGGCGCCACCGCAGCAAAAGGCAGCGTTCGGGTCGTCCCGTCGCTACCGCTTCTCCGCCACCATCCGGACGAGCCGCGTCGGCTGCGGGTCCCAGTCCGACATCCCCTCGGCGTCTTCGAATCGAACGAGACGAAAGGCATCGAAGGCGCGCCGGAGGTCGGCCGGGTCGATGTCCACCGGCCGACGGCGGGGTGCGGCGCTGTCGGATGCGAAACTCTCGACCACCACGAGGCCGCCGGGCTTTACCGCGCGATGCAGCCGTCCGGCATAGGCAGGATCCGTGATGGCGACTGGACCGTAGATCACCGCGATCAGGTCCCAGGCGTGCTCGCCAAAATCGAATCCCTCGTCCGACTCGCGGCAGAGCGTCAACTGAACGCCATTCCGCTCCGCGTTCGCCCGCGCGACGGCGAGTCCCTCCTCGGACACGTCGATGCCCGTCACGTCCCACCCGGCGGCCGCCAGCGCCACCGCGTTGCGGCCGTGACCGACCGCCACTTCCAGCGCGCGCCCAGGTGCACGTGATGCAGCCACCGCCATCAGCAGGGCGTTTGCCTGCCCGGTGACATTGGGCGCACCGCTTGCGTAGATTCGGTCGAACAGCAGCGGCCAGGCCTCGGAGCGGCGCCGCATCTGCGCGAGCAGCCCGCCAATCCGCCGCTGCACGTCGCCCTGTGCCAGGCCCTCGGCCGAAAGCGCCTGCCCGTAGTGCTTGAGCATCTCCTCGGGCCCGGGCAGCGGGGGAGCCGTCTGTAGGAAACGCAGGAAGTGCTGCCACACGCCCTCGTCTGGAGGCGGCCCCTCGGCGGGGCTGCCGTGAAGACGATGGCGACCGCCGGGCGTCGAGCCGTCGAACTCGTTCGACTTCCGTCGCGGAATGCTCAGCGTCTGCCACCGCGGTCCGGCATAGTGCTTCGCCAGCAGAACGATCTGGCCCACGTGAGCCGCATAGTGCGTCAACTGCCGGTTGACTGCCTGGAGCACCGAGTGCGCCTCACCCCGAATTCGCACGGTCTGCTGCAGGTCTCCCGGCGCGAGCGAAGTGATCGCGTCGAAGACGCGCGTCCAGCCGTCCTCCCACGCGGCCGTGATGGCGGCGCGCGTCTCGCCCGGCTGGTTGACGAACTCGTTGTCTCGTTCGCGGTCCGGCTTCTCGCCGTCCGACGTGAGAAAGTCCGTCCACCGGGAGCGCATGTTCCCGGCCAGGTGCTTCATGATGAGCGCGATGCTGTTCGTCTCGGCGTCCAGCGTGGCGAACAGGTGGCCATCGTCAACCTGTGCGATCGCCTTGTCGGCCTGCGCCTTGAGCTTCCGCAACTGCAGGAGCGCATCGTCGAGAACGTGCTGCTCGGTGGTCATGGCTTGCCCTTTCGCGCTTCCTCCTCGCGAGTGCGGGCGGGAGCGCTGGTGCTCGGCGAGTCAATCGGGTGACTCGCGGCCGGTACGTTCGAGTGAGAGAGGTGCAAGTGATGATCAGAACCGATCGCCGCGTCCGGCGCAAGCCCGAGCCGCAGGATGAGCGTGCGCTACGGACGCGCGGTCGATTCGAACCGGGGTCAGCCAGCCCGGGTGCCGTTGGGAACCGCTCGCTCCGGTGTGGCCAGGACTGGGGTGATGCCGTCCGCGAACCCGATATCGAACAGCATGCCTTGCGAGACCTCGCCCGCCATGCGCTTGGGCTCGAGGTTGACGACGAAGAGCGCTTGCAGCCCGACGATCTCCTGCGGATTGGCGCGTTCCAGCTTCATGCCGGCGAGGATCGTGCGCTGGTGGTCGCCGAAGTCCACCGTGAGCCTGAGGAGCTTGTTCGACGTCGGGACTTCGTCGATCGTGACGATCGTGCCGACTCTGACATCGAGCTTCTGAACATCACCAAGCGCGATGGTTGGCTTGACCGGTGCCTGCGTGAATTGGTCCACTCGTCTTCCTCCCTCAATCCCCGCCGAGCGTTCGCGCGACAGCCACAACCGCGGCCATGCGCTCCCGCGTCTTCCCCGGGTCGAAGTGCCGGCCCTGCTCCTCCCACTGCGCGTACGCGCCCGTGGCATAGGCCGACGTTGCCAGCAACCCGAGTACGGCGTCTCTCGCACCGGGTTTGCCGAGGACGACCTTGGCGCCGGCCTCGTCGGCCGCCTTGACGCGGGCCGCCCGGTCGAATTCCTCGTCACCGATCTCGACGTCGCGAAAACCGAACAGCGCCTTGCCCATGCGTGTGAACACACCCTCCGAGCCGATGCGCAAGTCGAACGGCAGCGGCTTCGGGTAGTCGGCCCGGACCACCGTGTACTTCGTGTTGGTCTTTCCCGAACCGCGAGAGTCGGGGTAGATGGTGACCTCGACACCATCGGCCGTGCCGGCGATGCACAGGGCTCCCTTTGCCGGCAGTTCGGCCCACTTGCGCAGACCGGCAGGAATCTTCTCGCGCGCCTCGCGTGCGGCCTGGCGCAGTGTCGTTGGAATTGTCCGGTCGACCGCTTCCATCCCTTCCAGGAGCTCGAACCCCAGGGCGGCCGCCAATTGCCTGACTCCCGCGTCGGCCCTGCGCCGCTGCCTTCGGACCAGCGCACCGCCGACGATGACAATCAGCAGCATCCAGACGACGATGTAGAGGATGGGCATAGTGAACCTGAAGAGTTAGGTGCCGCGACCCGCAGGCCGGACACCGCGCGCTCGTCGTGGTCTTGCCGGGGCGCTCCAATTGTCCTCGTGTCGCAAACAGCGTGCAAGGACCACGGTCACTACTTGACGCGGGCCGACATCAGGAGCGAAAAGCCGTCGAAGCGGTATTCGAGGTAGCCGTCGGTTGGGACGGCCTTCACCCGGCGCGCCGCCACGTCGCGCAGCGCATCGTCGAGCCGCGTCAGGTACTTCGGATCGGCGACCGGGAGGTTGTGCGCCGGGAGCAGCAGGTCGAGTGTCGGCACGAGGGCGGCAAGCCGCGCCACGGACGCGGAATAGGCGCGGACGTTGGTCTCCGGGATGTAGAGGTAGATCGGACCCAGGTAGAACGTGTCGCCTGTGAAGAGCAGCCGGTTCGCCCGGTCGAGCAGGCAGAGCGAATCAGGCGTGTGCCCGGGCGTCATCAGGACTTCGAGTTCGCGGCCGCCCAGGTCGAGGCGCTGCCCCTCGCGGACGGTTCCCGTCGCGCGCCACGGCCTGATCCGGTAGGACGCGCGGGTCACGCCGGCGGGCAGCGGCCCGCACAGCCGCTCGGGCGCGAGCGCATCCCAGGCGGCGTAGTCGTTGGTGGCGCCGGCCGCGTTCTTTCGCGCGTAGTCCACGTCCACGTTCAGGATCCGGGGAAAGTCGGCGTTGCCCCCCACGTGGTCGAAGTGCGTGTGGGAGTTCAGCACGGTGACCGGCAGGCTCGTCAGGCGGGACACGACCTCGTGCATGTTCCCGACGCCGATCCCGGTGTCGAACAGCAGCGCCTGCCTCGTGCCGACGATGACGTACGAGATGACCTCTTCCCACTGGCGCGGTTCGTAGATGGCGAAGACGCCGGGGCGAATGCGGTAGACCTCGAACCAGGGGTCGGCAGACGGCACGCGCGCGAGCGACGCGTAGCCCGGACGCGGCAACTGCCGGCACCACCCAGGCCTCAGGGGCTCGTCGCGCGCGGCCTGCCCCGCGATCGGCGCACCGGGAAGGGCCAGCAGGCCCCACACGGCCACGTACGCCAGGACGAGACGCGATCGGCGGTGCACCATCGGCGCGATTATAGCCCGCGCCGCTGCAGTCGCACCGTGCGGGGTCCAGTTGCCGTTCCACCTCCCGGCGTTCCTGTGCCTGCGGGCGCAGGGTGCCGCGCAGGCCGATGTCCTCGGCTTCTACCCCCCGCACGATGCCGCCGTCGTGGCAGCGGGGGAGGCGTTTGTGGCGGACGGCGCGATGGGGTCGGCCGTTGGCCTCGTCCCGCTGGTTGCGTGCGCCAATTTCTCGGGTCTTCTGCCCGCCCGCGGGGCGGCTCGTCTGGGAGCTTCACGGCCTCTGTCGACGGCCCGCCGGCGCCTGCGGGGATGATGCAGGTTCGCCGCCTGCGGGTGAGCGAGGACTTCTTCACCACGATGGGCGTGCCGATCCTGCGCGGAGACGCCACTCCACCGCGCCTGCAGTCGTGGGCCGCAGCTGGACGAAGCTGCTGGTCTCGGTCCATCGAGGCAGATGGAATGCTCGGCAGGGACACCGATCGGCTCCTGACCCGATTTCGCGACCAGCCCAGTGACGGAGCCGGGATCGGCGATACGCGTCAGAGCCTGGACTGTTGACATACATAGAACAACAATGTATAAGACTTCTACGTATGAACGTGAGCAAGGACCTGGTTGCTGCTTCCGCCACGCCGCTCGTGCTCGCCATCCTTGCCGAAGGCGACAGTTACGGCTACGCCATCATCAAGCGGGTGGCCGAGTTGTCAGGCGGCCACCTGCAGTGGACCGACGGCATGCTCTATCCGGTGCTGCACCGGCTCGAGCGCCAAGGTCATGTCGCGGCGAAGTGGTCCGCGCCCGAGAACGGCCGCAGGCGCAAGTACTACCGAATCACTAGAGAAGGCCGAGCGCAGCTCGCCGCCCAGCGGCAGCAGTGGAAGGCCGTGGACGGTACCCTGCGGGGTATCTGGATGCAGGTGTGCACGGTATGACGACCTTCTCCGATCAACCGATCGAGGAACAAATCGCGCAGTGGCGGGAGTACTTACGCCGCCGGCAGGCCGTTCACGGTCCCGACGTGGAGGAGCTCGAGGGACATCTGCGCGACCAGCTGGTGGCGCTCACCGACGCCGGCCTGGCAGGAGATGAAGCGTTCCTGATCGCGGTCAAGCGCATGGGCAGCCTCGATGCGCTGTCACGCGAGTTCGCGCGCGCGCATTCCGAGCGGCTGTGGAAGCAGTTGGTCATCGCGCCCGGCGATGATGAGCCGGCGAACGCCTCATACGCCGAGACGCTCGTCGTCCTGAGTCTCGCCGTCGCCGCGGCGTTGGCCGTCAAGGTGCCGGCGCTGTTCGGTCTTCGGATCGACAGTGGTGGAGAACCGTTCTACTTCCGCAACGCCAGTCTGTTCGTCTTGCCGCTGCTGACGATCTACTTCGTGTGGAAGCGTGGGTTGAGCGTTGCGGGCGGCCTCTGGCTCGCGCTGCCCTTCGCGGCCGGTGCTGTTTTCGCCAACGTCTTCCCCTTCCCCAAGGGCAGTCACACTGAGGTGCTGACCAGTCTGCACCTGCCAATCGCCCTCTGGATGGCCGTGGGCTTCGCGTACGTCCGAGGCCGCTGGTTCGCCGACGGTGGACGCATGAACTTCGTCCGGTTCTCGGGCGAGCTGGCGATCTACTACGTGCTCATCGCGCTCGGTGGGGGCGTCCTCACCGGCTTTACGATGACGATGTTCAAGGCCATCGAGATGAACGCCGGGTGGTTCGTCGGGGGCTGGCTGATCCCGTGCGGGGCGGCGGGGGCCGTCATCATCGGGTCCTGGCTCGTGGAGGCGAAACAGAGTGTCATCGAGAACATGGCACCGGTGCTGACCAGGCTGTTCGCGCCGCTGTTCACCGTGCTGCTACTGGCGTTTCTGGCGACGATGGCGTGGACAGGCAGCCCCATCAACGTAAAGCGGGAGGTACTGATCGGCTTCGATCTGCTGCTGGCGGTGGTCGTCGGGCTGGTGCTCTACGCCGCGTCTGCGCGCGACCCGCAGGCACCGCCCGACCTCTTCGACGGCTTGCAGCTGCTGCTCGTGGTCAGCGCACTCGTGGTCGATGGGGTGGCGCTCGCGGCGATCGCAGCCCGCATCTCCGAGTTTGGCTTCACTCCCAACCGAGTGGCGGCTCTTGGCGAGAATCTCATTCTGCTCGTCAACCTGGCGTGGTCGGCGTGGCTCTATGCCCGCTTCCTGCGTCGCCGGGGTTCGTTTGCCGCACTGGAGCGATGGCAGATCACGTATCTGCCCGTGTACTGCGCATGGGCGGCGCTGGTGGTTGTCCTGTTCCCGCCCCTGTTCGGCTACCGTTGATGCACCCCCACGGGCAGAGCATTGGGGGATAGTCCTGACCTGTTGCCCAGTGTCCTGGGATGGGCTGAGGACACGTGCGAGTCGAACGAGTCGGGCGACGACCTCGAGTGGTTCGCGCCGGCCAGGATCTTGTTGCAGGCTCTCACGACGAACGGCCGAACACGAAGCCGCCTGATCCCGCGCTATCGGTGAGTGTGGGTTCGTGCACGGACGCGTCTATCGCGGTCTCTGTCTCGCCAATCAACCTGTTTGAGTGACGCCAGCCTCGTCGTCGCGGGGCCGCAAATCCGGCGCGCTTCGAGGCGAAGGCTGCGCCTCACGAAGAGGATCTTCGTGACAGCCGCTGAGGGTGTATCTCCAGGCAGGAGTCGCCCACGACCATCCGGCAGGCGTTCTACACCTCGCGCGCGGATCCCTTTCGCACTACTGTGTCGCGCATGCCTGATGCGCTCTTCCCTGATCTCGACGCGCGGCCCGCGGAGCGCCCGACCGAGACATTCGCGGGGATGCCGAGCGAGTCCCGGCCAAAGCGAGACGAAGTGCCTGGCGAAGCGGCTTCCACCAGAATGGCGGGGCCTTCGGTTCGCACCCGTCCGATTGCATTGGAGGAAGCGCATGCGCCGGATCATCTGGCGTCGCTCGAGACGAAAGCGGCGACGGACGTCGGCCGCGAGGCGATGGGTGGCGGCGCGCTCTTGGCCGCGGGCAAGCGCTACGAAGCGGTCGTTCCGGCGCGTGCGGGAAACGACGTCGAGTACGACGTGAAGGGGTTGTACAACGGCGTCGTCGCAGAGGCGGCAGTCGATGACGGTTTCGAAGGCAGCCTGCGCTTCGTGGTCATCGGCGATGGACGAGAGCTGTGGGCGAGCGACTCATTGAGCAAGGGGAGCACGCCGATTCCGGTTCGTGTGAGCATCGCGGGCGTCAAGCGACTCGTGCTGCGCGCAACGGCCGTTGGCAGGACACCAGCCGGCGACCGCGGAACCGAGGGCACAAGCATGCGCATGGGCGCGCAGGCGGGCTGGATCGGCGCCCGGCTGAACGGTCCAGTGAACACGCGATGAGGCGTCGTCGGGCAGGCCGCGTCGCAGTCCCGCGAAGTCGCAAAGATGAGCAGGGCTGCCAGTCCATCACGACCCGCCTGGCGGTCGAGTGTCTCCGGCTCACTCCTGGCGCAGTACCTCAACGGGATTCGTGCGGGCGGCTCGTCGAGCCGGGATGTAGCTCGCGGCAAGCGCCACGGTACCGACCACGCCAATGGCCGAGGTCAGCGCCACCGGGTCGGTCGGCGTGACCCCGAACAGGAGCGCGTCGATCGCCTGCGTGAGGACGAGGGCCAGCGGTGCGCCGACGGCCAGACCGCTGACGGTCAACTGGAGCCCCGTGCCCACGACCATTCTCACGATCTGCCGGCCATGGGCGCCGAGCGCCAGGCGGACGCCCATCTCCGCGGCCCGCTGTCTGACCGAGTACGACATCACCCCGTAGATGCCAATGGAGGTCAGGAAGAGCGCCAGCCCCGCAAACACCGTGAGGATCATCCACGTGAACCGCGCACGCTGCAGCGAGCGCGCGATCCACTGCTCCATGCTCCGGACATCCGACACGGGCTGATCGGGGTCGAGCACGCGAACCTCGTGCTCGACCATCGGCGCGATCGTCAGCGGTTCGCCGGCGGTTCGCACGGTGAGCGTCATTGCGCTGTAGGGCAGTTGCGGATGCGGCCAGTACGCCATCGGACGAATCTCGGTCGCCAGATCGGCCTGTCTCACATCACCCGCCACGCCGACGATCCTGGTCGGTACCAGGGGATCGGTCATGTTGATGACCAGCCGTTTCCCGAGCGGATCCTCGCCTGGGAAGTACTGTCTGGCGAGTGCGCTGTTGATAATGACGACGTTCGACGCCTCCTGCATCTCGCGGTGCTCGAACAGTCGTCCGCGGAGGAGTGGGATTCGCATCGCTTCGAAGTACCCGTTGTCGCACACACGGACCTCGGTGACGAGGTCCT
Organism: Vicinamibacterales bacterium; assembly: GCA_036504215.1. Taxonomy (NCBI): domain Bacteria; kingdom Pseudomonadati; phylum Acidobacteriota; class Vicinamibacteria; order Vicinamibacterales; species Vicinamibacterales bacterium. The sequence goes on from DASXVO010000018.1 coordinate 53,731, forward strand.
GTCCCGGCGGCGGCGCCGGCCGCCCTTCGATGGTGAAGTTCGTGGCGGCCCCGAGTCCGGCAAACGGCAGGAAGCTGACCACGCCTGCGGCGCGCACACCGGGCAGGGCGGACGCCCGATCGACCGCAGACTGGAAGAACCGCAGGCGTTGGCCGGCCTCCCCGTACTTCGAAGAGGGCAGCGATACGCGCATCGTGACGACGTCCTTCTGGTCGAATCCCGGCTCGACGCCGCTCAGTGTCCAGAAACTGCGGATCAGCAGGATGGCTCCGACGAGCACGACGACCGCGAGCGCCACCTCCGCGACGACGAACAGGTGACGCAGACGGCGGTTCTCTCTCGTCGATCCAGCCTGCCTGGCGCCGGTTCCGAGCGCGCCCCGCCCGTACGACCGTGCGGCGTCGATCGCCGGCGCGAAGCCGCAGATCGCGACCGTGGCGATACAGGCTGCGGCCGTGAAGCCCAGGACGGTCAGGTTGATGCGAACCCGGCCGAGACCGACGAGGTCGACCGGGCTGAGCGCGACGAGAAACGCCGTCCCCCATCGGGCGACGACGAGCCCGCCGGCTGCGCCGAGGAGCGCCAGCACCAGCGTCTCGGTGAGCAACTGACGCACCATCTGCCCGCGGCCCGCGCCGAGCGCCGTCCTGATGGCGAATTCCCGGTGGCGGGCTGCGCCGCGCGCGAGCAGGAGGTTGGCCACGTTGGCGCAGGCAATCAGCAGGACGAAGGCCACCGCGCCGAGCAGGACGAGCAGCGCCGGGCGAATGTCGCCCGCGAGTTCCGTGTGGAGCGGGACGAGCCGCGCCGTCCAGCCCGTGTCGAAATCGGGCCACTCGGCCCTCAGGCCCGAGGCGATCGTGTCCATCTGCGACTGGGCCTGCTCGAGCGGGACACCGCCCTTCAGTCGGCCGACGGCTGTCAGATACCGACCGCTCGGCTTCCGCTGTTCTTCAGCGAACTGGAAGGGCAACCAGGCATCGGGGGGCTTGCCGACCAGCGAACCGGCCGGGACGAAGAGGCGGGCATCGGGCGGCATCACGCCGACCACGGTCGCCAGACGGCCGCCGAGCCGAATGGCGCGCCCGACCACAGCTGCGCTGCCACCGAACCGCCGTAGCCAGAGTTGATGGCTGAGGATCGTCACCCGATCCGGCGCGGGCGTCTGGTCGGCCCCTTCACCTCGCGCGAAGACCCGGCCGAGAGCGGGTCCGACGCCGAGCGTCGGGAAGAACTCTGGCGTGACGACCTGGACCACCAGTTCCTCGGCCTCGCCAACACCCGCGAGGCTCATGCGCGTGTCGTAGAGCGCGGCCATCTGCTCGAAGGCGGTTGCCCGGTCGCGCCAGCGGAGGAAATTGGCGGGTCCCACGGTGTTTGGCTTGCCGGGCCGCCGGGCGGTCTCCTCCCACATCATGACGAGCCGGTCCGGATCTCGGAAAGGCAGCGGTTCGAGGAGCACGGCGTTCACGATCGTGAAGATCGCCGTGTTGGCGCCGATGCCCAGCGCCAGCGTCACGATCACGATGGCCGTGTATCCCGGGCTCCGACGCATCGTCCGCAAGGCATGGCGCACGTCGCGCTTGAACTGATCGAGCCAGCGCCATCCCCACATATCGCGGGTCACCTCCCGGACGAGATCGACGTTGCCGAACTCGCGCCGCGCGGCCGCAGCCGCCTTCTCGGGCGACTCACCGCGCTCGATCCGCTCGCGCGTCGCCATCTGCAGGTGCGTCCGCATCTCCTCGTCGAGCTCATCGTCTCGGCGACGACGCCGGAACAGGGGCGTCATGCTTCGCTCGCTCGCCTGGTCGGGTCCATGATGCCGGCGACGGCCTCGGTGAGTTGCGTCCAGCGGGATCGCTCGGTCGCCAACTGCTTCTTGCCGGCCACGGTCAGGCCGTAGGTCCTGACGCGCTGGTTGTTGTCGGAGACTCGCCACTCCGCGGCAATCCAGCCGCGGCGCTCGAGCCGGTGCAGAGCCGGGTACAGCGAGCCGGTCTCCACGCCCAGGACGTCACCGGAGTTGATCCGGATGGCCTGGCTGATGCCATAGCCATGTTGACGTCCCCACTGGAGCGTCTGGAGGATGAGGAAGTCGAGCGTGCCCTGGAGCAGCTCGATGCGGTTCTGGTAGCGACCGGCCTTGGTCATAGGATGTAGCCATCCTACACCCATGGCTGCAGGATGGCTACTGGGGGCAGCGTCGCCGAGTCTGCCGGCCTGCCCCGCCGTAGCAGCGTCGCCGAGTCCGCGGGCCTGCCCCGCCGTAGCGGCGTAGCCGCGAAGGCGGGTAGAATTGTCCCCACCTGTAGTGCCATGACCTCAGCGCCATCGCCGCTGCTCGCCGTCGATCGCCTCACCACCGTCTTCGATGTGGACGGCCGCCCGCTTCGCGCCGTGGACGACGTGAGCTTCGAAGTGCGCAAGGGCGAGACGCTCGGTCTGGTCGGGGAGTCGGGCAGCGGGAAGTCGGTCACGGCCCTCTCGATTCTCCGGCTCGTCCAGCCTCCGGGCCGGATCGCGTCGGGGAAGATCGTCTTCGAGGGCCGCAACCTGATGGACCTGGCCGAACGCGAGATGCGCACGGTGCGGGGGGCGCGCATCGCCCTGATCTTCCAGGAACCAATGACGGCGCTGAACCCGGTCTTCACCATCGGCGATCAGATCGCCGAGGCCATGCTCGTGCACGGGCGTGCAACCCGGGCCGGGGCCAGGCGACGCGCCGTCGAGCTGCTCGAGGCCGTGCGCGTGCCGGATCCGGAGCGAAGGGTGCGCGACTATCCGCATCAACTGTCAGGGGGCATGCGCCAGCGCGTCCTGATTGCCATGGCGCTCTCCTGCCGGCCGTCGCTCGTGATTGCCGACGAGCCGACGACCGCGCTGGACGTGACCATCCAGGCGCAAATCCTCGATTTGCTCCGCGAGATGCGCGCCGCATTCGACCTGTCGCTCCTGCTCATCACCCACGATCTCGGCGTCATCGCCGGCATGGCCGACCGCGTGGCCGTCATGTATGCGGGGCGCCTCGTGGAACAGGGCCCGGTCAGGACGATATTTCGGTCGCCCGCGCACCCGTACACAAGGGCGTTGCTCGCGTCGATCCCGCGCCCGACGACCGGTCAGCGACTGACCGCCATCGAGGGAACCGTGCCGCCGCTCGATCGGTTGCCTCCCGGATGCGCGTTTGCGCCGCGGTGCGCCGATCGAATCCCAGCCTGCGAGGAGGCGCCTCCGGTGTCGAGCGACATCGGCCCCGACCACGCGGTTCGCTGTATCAGGCGCAGTGGCGCAACGTATTACGCCCCGTGAGCCCGCCCATGCCCTTGCTCGATGTTCGTGACCTCGTGAAGGAGTTCAGCCGCAGCCGCGGGCTGTGGAGTCGGGCGGGCATCGTCCGGGCCGTCGATCGTGTGAGCTTCACCGTCGAGGCCGGCGAGACGTTCGGGCTGGTGGGCGAATCGGGCAGCGGCAAGACGACGACCGGACGCTGTGTCCTTCGGTTGATCGAGCCGACGTCTGGCGCCGTGCGGTTCCAGGACCGGGACGTGCTCGCACTCTCCCGTAGAGACCTGCGGCGGACGCGCCGCGAGATGCAGATCGTCTTTCAGGATCCCTACTCGTCGCTCAACCCGCGGATGCGGGTCCGGTCGATCGTCGAGGAACCGCTGATCATCCACAAGCTGGGCACGCGCGCGGAACGGCGCGAGCGGGTGGCCGAGTTGTTCCACCTCGTGGGCCTCGACCCGTCGCACCTCGATCGCTACCCGCACGAATTCAGCGGCGGCCAGCGTCAGCGCATCGGGCTCGCCCGCGCCCTCGCGCTCAATCCCTCTCTCGTCGTCGCGGACGAACCAGTCTCCGCACTCGACGTGTCGGTGCAGGCGCAGGTCATCAACCTGCTCATGGATCTCCAGGCGCGGCTGCACCTCACCTACTTGTTCATCGCCCACGACCTCCGGCTCGTCGAGCACATCTGCAACCGGGTCGCGGTGATGTACCGGGGACGAATCCTGGAAATGGGTGAGACCGCCGCGCTGTTCCGCGATCCGGCGCATCCCTACACGCGGGCGTTGCTGTCGGCGATTCCGGTGCCGGATCCGGACGTGCGGCCGGCCCGGATTGAGTGGGATCCCTCAGGGGTGGATCTGCAGGCACCGCTCAGAGAAGTGGGGCCGGGACATGCGGCGGCGATCTGAAGAGCAGGCCTGACGGCCCCGACCGACGATCCCGGACCTCGGTCTCGGGAGCCGCGGCCTGACCGTTGAACCCCGGGCGCGGTGTCGAGAGCGTCACGAACCGGAGGGATGACTTCTGACCACGGGAATGCACCGAATTCTGGTGGCGGTCGTGCTGGTCGTGGCCGCCGTGTTGCGCTTCTGGGGCTTGCAGTTCGGCCTGCCGAACGACCTCGCGCGTCCGGACGAGGAGAAGATCATCCACGCCGCGCTGGTTGTCGTGGGCGGCGACCCCAACCCGCACTTCTTCCTCTATCCGAGCCTCTTCATCTACCTGGCCGCCGCGGCGTACACGCTCGTCTTCGCGCTCGGGGCCACGAGCGTCAGCGCCGCGAGCTATGCCGCCCACGCCGTGGCGGATCCGTCGCTCCTCCACCTCGTGCCGCGGACGTTGTCTGCCGCAGCAGGCGTTGCGACGGTGGCCGTCGTCTACGCCGCCGCGCGCGAACTCTTCTCTACCCGCGTAAGTCTTGCCGCCTCGGCTTTTCTCGCCGTGGCCTACCTCCACGTTCGAGACGCGCACTTCGGGACGACCGACGTGCCGGTCGCGCTGGCCTGCATGTGTGCGTTCTGGGCAGCGGCGCGGTGCGCGGGTCGGGGCGCAACGGTCTCCCGGGCGGCGGTCATGGGGTTGCTCTGCGGTCTGGCCGCGTCCACCAAATACAACGCGGTCCTCGTGGCGGCGCCCGCGGGGCTGGCCATCCTGGCCGATGCCCTCGAGTCGCGCCGCTGGCCGACCCAGCGGGAACTCGCGCTGCTCCTGCTGTGCGGCGCCTGCGCCGGACTGGCCTTCGTGCTGACGACGCCGTTCGCCGTTCTCGACCGCGCCGGCTTCATCGCCCAGTTCTCCGAGCAGCGTCGGATCTTTGCCGGCATCCAGAACGGCTCGATCATCGGCCCTGCGCGGTCGGTGCTCGGAGGTGCGCGCGGGTGGTCCTACTATCCGACCTTCACGCTGCCGCACGGACTCGGCTGGCCGCTATTCCTCGCCTCCCTCGCCGGAGCGGCCTGGCTGTTCGTCGAGCGTTGGCGGCGGGCGTTGCTCGTGCTGGCGTTTCCTGCGGTCTACTACGCCTCGATGGGCATGGGGCAGTTGCTCTACGCGCGCAACATGGTACCGATCCTGCCGTTCCTGTGCTTGGCCGCTGGAGCGTTTGTCGGTGGCGCGGCAACTCGAATCGAACGGCGCTTCAGGAACCGGCCGGCGGCCGCGTTCTGTGGTGCAACCCTGGTGGCGGCGCTTGCCGCTCCCACGGCTGCCGAGGCGATTCGTTTCGATCGGATCGCGAGCCTGACCGACACGCGCGTCCAAGCCGCACGCTGGCTCGACACGCACGTCCCGGCCGGGATGAGCGTGTACCAGACGGGCATCTTCTACGGTCACGTGCAGCCCGTGCCCGCGGACCGGTACCGGACCGCGTCATTCGACGAACGGCGCGACCGGTTCGTGGTTGGCGGCGATCCGACGCGGCTTCCTGACGCCGTGGTGCGCCTGGACTCACCCCTCGTCGTCTACAGCCGTGTTCCTGATGCCCTGCTTCCACTCCTCGAGAGTCGCTACGTCCTGACCCGGGTCTTCGCTGCCCGCGCCCGCGGCGCGGCCCTGGAGGGCATCTACGACCAGCAGGACGCGTGGTACCTGCCCTTCGCCAACCTGGCCGCCGTCGTCCGGCCGGGTCCGGACGTGTACATCTACCTGCGCCGCGATTGATCGGAGACTGTCACCGCAGCGTCTTGTTCAGGTCGGCGAGGCCGAGGAAGAACGAGAACGAGGTGAGCTGGATCCCGAGGAGCGTGACGAATGTCGAGAGGATCGACAGGCGCGTGACCCCGGCGTGGATCGACGCGGGTGTGGCCACGTCGAGCAACCAGCGGACGGTGATGCCGGCCAGGCACAGGCCGGCGGAGGCGACAATGACGCCCGCAATCAGGCCGCGCTCGACGGTGAACGACGTCGCGAAGAAGCGCGCGACGCGACCGGTCGATGCCACCCCGCGATCGTGCCCGTAGAGCAGGAGGCCGAAGACGCCGAACAGTGTGGCCTGCAGTCCCATGAACATCAGGACGCCGGCGAAGAGGACCACGGACAGGCCGAGCGGCACACCCATGACGGCGACCGGCCGGACCATCAGGAGGCCCATCAGCAGCAGGCCGGCGAGAAACACCGTCAGCCCGGGGTAGAGGAACAACCACGTCGGGCTGAGCACGAGCATGAACCGCAGGTGCCGCCACCCGTCGCGAAACGTGTTCAGGTGCGGCTGGCGGACCGCGCTCGGCGCCGCGTAGTCGATCGGCGTCTCCGCGATCGTCAGCCCTTCCTGCGACGCGCGGATCACCATCTCCGAGGCGAACTCCATCCCGTTGCAGCGAAGGTCGAGGCGCTCGACGGCGTCGCGGCGGAAGCCGCGCAAGCCGCAGTTGGTGTCGGAGATGCCCGTGCGGTACACGAGGTTCATCACCGCCGTCAGGGCGGGCGTACCGACATAACGGTGCATCCACGGCATCGCGCGCTTCGCAATGACGCCCCGCAACCGGCTCCCCATCACCAGGTCGTGGCCGCGGCGGAGCAGGTCCACGAACTCGTCCAGCCGCGCGAAATCGTAGGTGTCGTCGGCGTCTCCCATGATGACGAAGCGGCCCCTCGCCTCACCGATGCCGCGCTTCAGGGCGCTGCCGTAGCCCTTGATATCGTGTGACACCACCCGCGCCCCGGCGGCTTCCGCGATCCGCGCCGATCCGTCCGTCGATCCGTTGTCCACCACCAGGACTTCGCCGTCGATCCCGTGATCGGCGAAGAAACGCAGGGCCTTGCCGATGCACGTGGCGATCGTCTTCACCTCGTTGAGGCACGGCATCAGCACGGTCAATTCCACCTGGCCGGCACGGGAAACGGCGGCGGCGGGCGGGACCGCCGCCTGATCGGGCCGCGCGCGATCGCCGCTCAGCACGAGGGACGTCACGATCGAGGCCTCCGCCCGGCCGGGGAGCCCATCCAGTCCCTGAATTTGAGCAGGCTGGCCACCTGCTGGAGCGAGAACGAGCGCACGGCGGTGCGCAACAGGTAGCTCGGCCTCAGGTAGAACCGCCGGAACGCGCGGCGGCGGAACTCGGTCACCTCGCCCGCGGTGATCGTGTCGGTGTCCATCACCGAGTTGCCCCCGAAGTCGAATTCCGACCAGTTCCGCGTCTTGATCCAGCCGTTCGCCCGCGCCATCTCGCCCAGTTCGGTCTTCGGGTAGGGGACCGCGCAGTAGCTCTGCATGTAGTCCAACCCCAACCGGGTCATGAACTGGATTGTCGCTTCGGCCGTTTCCCTGGTCTCTCCCGGCAGTCCGAAGATGCAGTGCCCCATCGTCGCGATCCCGACCTTCCTGCAGGCCGCCACGGCGCGTTCCACGTCGGCGACCGTCTGCTTCTTCTTCGCCCGGTCCAGGATGTCCTGGCTCGAGCTCTCGACGCCGAGACCGAGCAGGTAGCAGCCCGCTCGCTTCATCGCTTCAAGCGTCTCCTCTTCGACGGACGTCACGCGCGTGGTGGCCGCCCACTTGATGTGGAGGCCTCGATCGTCGAGGGCGCGACAGAAGTCGAGGACGAACGACTTGTCGAGCGTGAAGACTTCCTCCCAGAAGAGGAACTCGTTCAGGCCGTACCGGTCCACACACTCCTGGATCTCGCGCAGGATGTAATCGATCGAATGGCGTCGAACGCGGTTGCCGTAGTACGGCTTGACGATGCAGAACGTGCAGGGATACGGGCAGCCGCGGCTGGTGTTGATGAGAGTGAAGGGGCGATTGTTGTGCGGGAGGCGGTAACGGTCGTTGTGCAGCAGGCTGCGATCGGGGAACGGAAGCGAATCGATGTCGTCGATGAGCGGTCGATGACCGGTGAAGACGACCGACTCGTTGGTGCGCAGCACGAGGCCGGAGATCTCACGAAGCGTGTTCACGGCCTGCGTCGCGCCAGGATGTTCGGGATCGCGGGCGCATGAGCCGGACGCATCCCTGCCGTTTCCGCTGCCCGCGAGGGCCGTCACCAACTGCTCGAACGTCGCCTCCGGCTCGCCGACGATCCCCGCGTCCAGGGACGGGCACGCCGCCATGGCTTCCTGCTCGAGCAACGTGAAGTAGGCACCGAAGCCGACGACGCAGGCCTGCGGGACGGTCTTCTTGATGGCGGCCGCCACCGTCATGTCCGACTCGATGGACGGGAAGCCCGTGTTGATCGCGACGAGATCCGGCTGAAGGCGCCGCACATCCTCGAGCAGGGCGTCGAGCGTCCACGACTCCACGTTGCCATCCACCAACCGGACGTCGCCCTGCCTGCGCGCAATCGCGCCCATCGCCGCCATGGTGATGGGCGGCCACACCGTGGCCCAGGACGCTGCCTTCTGCATGCAGCGTCCCTCGCGGATGTACCTGGGCTGCGCGGCGAGCGTTGGGTTGAGCAGGTAGGTGTTCATCAATCAGCCCCTGGGCGCGTTCGGGGGCTGGGCTCCGCGACCTGGTGGCAATTGAGAGTCCGGCCGGTCGTCGTTCATCGCGTCCTTGAAGCCGCGAATGGACGAACCGAGGCTCCGGCCCAGCTCCGGCAGCCGCTTCGGGCCGAAGACGACGAGCGCAATTCCCAGAATCAGCAAGAGGTGCATGGGTTGCAGCAGACCTTCGAACACGTTCTCCTCCATCCGTCCAGAAGCCATGCACCGGCATCGGTGCTGGCGTGTTGTCAGAAATCGTTCCTGTATCGCTCGAGGACGATTCGCACCAACTGGCTCCTCGTCCGCACGCCGGTCTTCCCGAACAACTGCTGGAGCCTGGCCTTGACCGCGCTCTCGGATACTCCCACGCGGTCGGCAATTTCCTTGTTGGTCAGCCCGTCGAACACGTAGCCCAGCACCGTCCGCTCGCGAGCCGTGAACGGCGCGATGTGCTCCTGCGCCATCCCGCCGTCCCATCCAGCAAGGGTTTGGAGCACCCTGTCGTCGAGTCGCGTCTTTCCCGCCAGCACCTCCCGGATGGCCTCCGCCAGCTTCAGTGCCGAGTCGTGCTTCGAGACGATGCCCGACACGTCCTGGCGGATGAGCGACACGGCGTCCGCACGCTCGACCGCCGCCGCGACAACCAGCACCTGTCCCTGGAACCCCTGCTGTCGTGCCAGGGGCAGGAAGTCGACGCCGTTTTCGCCGCCGAGGTCGAGATCCAGCAGCACGACATCTACCCGGCGCCGGCCGAGCAGATCGAGCGCCTCACTTATCGACCCGCAGTGGGAGACGTCGAAGCCTTCCTCGGCCGACAGCAGCCGGGCCACGCTCTCTCGGAAGAGCGCGTGGTCGTCGAGCACCAGGACCGAGATGGGAAGCGCGTCCGGCTCAGCCATCCTCTCTCCCACCCGCCGGCGCCACGGCGCGCACGCTCACCACGAAGGACGCGCCGCGATCGACCGGCTCGCACACGAGGTCGCCACCGACACTGCGCATGATGGCGCGGGAGACGTACAGGCCGAGGCCGGTCTGGCCGCGCGCGTCCCAGCGTGGGCGGAACAACTGCTCGGGGTGCGGCACGCCGACGCCGCTGTCCACGAACCTCACGGCCACTCGGGATCCGTCCTGCGAAACCGCGACACGCAGGTGTCGCACTTCCGAGGCCTCCATGGCGCGCTCGCTGTTGCGCACGAGGTTCAGGAAGACTTGCATCAGGCCGTGCCGGTCGGCGAAGACCACCGGGAGATCCGACGGAGCGGGCCAGGATGAGGCGATGCCGTGCTCGGCGAGGCCCGGTTCGGCAACCACCCGAAGGTCGTCGAGGATCGACGACAGGTCCAGTGTGGCCGGTCCGCCCGTGGCAGCCGGACGCAGTTCCTCCTCGGTGAGCTTCTCGAGACCCTCGATGAGCGTGCCCAGCGCAATGAAGTCGTCGTTGCCCTCGAGTGCCTTCATGCGCGACAGGTTCCGGTGTGCCACCAGCACGGCACTGCTGATGTTCCGAATCTCGTGCGCGATCGCGCTCATGACGATGCGGGTGTGGCGCAGCATCTGATCGAGGCTGAGGTCCTCGCGGCTGCGCAGGTCCTCTGAGAGATCCACGACGATGGCGGCCACATGGGACCCGTTGGACGTGGCGTAGGTGGAGAACCAGACGGCAGCGAGAAACACCTCGCCGTTGCGCCGCGTGGCCTTCCCCTGGAGCGTCGTGCGGAATACCCGGGAACTGGTCGCGTCCACGACGCTCTGCAGCGACGGCAGGTAGTCGCCGATGCGCTGGCCGGTGAGCGGCGCGTCACCGGGCGCGAACAGGCGCTGCGCGGCCTCGTTGGCGAGGAGGATTCGCCCGTTGCTCCCGATGGTCAGGATGGCAGCCGGGCTGCTCTCGATCAAGGCGTGGATTTGCTCCTCGGCGTCGTGCCGGAGCTGGATCTGTTCCTCGAGCTGCCTGACGTGGCGGGCAGCCAGGACGCGGCTGCGTATCGACTCGGAGACGAACAGTCCTGTGCCGCTGAAGCCGGTCGTCGAGAGGATGAAGCGCACGGCCGCTTCGTGCGACGGCAGGTCGCCGAGCGCCTCCTGCAACCCGGCGCAGAGCAGGGCCGTTCCCACGATCGGAAGCCAGCTGAGAACAGTGCCCAGGATCATGATGGGGAACAGGTAGAGGAAGCCGAGCGAGATGTACGACGGATGCCACCAGTCGACCGCGGCGATGACCGCGACCATCAGGCCGGCAAGCCCGAGCACGCGGGCTCGATTCTCCGACGAACGGGCCGACAGTAGATCGAACATGAGGCGGGCCGACTCCCCCCGTACATTCTCGTCCTTCCCAGGCGTTCCGCCGCGGCGATTGTTCGAAAGATAGGCTGCGGGGGACCCGGCGAAAGATAGGCTTCCCGTGACGTGACGCCGGGCCGACACTCGTCCATGGAATGAGTGACCTGTTCGTCGCCGGGATGGGAATGCGCCATGACAGCTCGACAGCCACCGGACCGCGCCCGGCTGTTGCCGGCCTGGGTGTGCCGGGCGGCTCGGCCGTCGGCCTGGAGGCCGCGTTCTGGTTCGTCGCCATCGCCATCGGCGCCGCCCAGCAGTGGGCGTCGGTGGAGGTGCCTTCATCGATCGACCTCGTGTCGTATCTCGATATCGGCGACGCGTGGGTCCATGGGCGCTGGGCCGATTCCATCAACGGCTACTGGAATCCGCTCTACTCGTGGATCTTGGGTGTCACGATGGCGGTGGTCCGTCCATCCGCGCGCTTCGAGTACCCGACCGTCGAAGCGGTGGACTTCCTGATCTTCCTTGCCACACTCGCGGCCTTTGCCTGGTTCCTTCGTGGCGTGCGACAGGTCTATCCGGGCCTCGCGGCGGCGGGGCCTGCAAATCGGCCAGTCATCCCGGATTGGGCCTGGGTGGTGGGAGGGTACACGCTCTTCACGTGGTCCGCCGTCAGGTGGATCTCCCTGTCCAGCAACACGCCCGACATGTGCGGCGCTGCGCTTGCTTTCGCGGCGTGGGGCCTCCTGTTTCGCCTCGACCAGCGCGAGCGGCCACGATCCTACGTCGTGCTGGGCTTCGTCCTTGGGCTCGGCTATCTCTCGCGCACACCGTTGCTCTTCGTCGGTGCGTCGCTCCTTTCGGTGGCCGCCTGGCAGGCGGGCACGCCGGCTCGCCGCCGTGGACTCGCCATCGCCGCGTTGGTACTGGTCGCCACAGTCACCCCGTTCATCACCGCCGTGTCGGTGGCCCGTGGACACCTGACGGTGGGTGACAACGGAAAGCTCAATCACGCATGGCTGGCGAATCCACGCCCCAATGCGATTCCCAACCGCTACTGGCAGGGCGGCCCGCCCGGAAGCGGAACGCCCACGCACCCGGCCCGCCTCATCTGGGAGGCGCCGCCCGCGTACGAATTCGGCACGCCGATCGGCGGAACCTATCCCGCGTGGACGGATCCGTCCTACTGGTACGACGGGCTGACGTATCGCTTCGACAGGTCGGCTGAATGGGCGACGCTGAGGGACAATGCGATCTTCTACTTCTACGTTTTCGGCCGCTGGATGCTGCTGGCGCTGGCCGTAACCCTCCTCGTTGCCGGGGATCTGCGGGCGACGTTGGATGCGTTCAGGAGGAACGCCAGGTACTGGGCGCCTGCGGTGGTGGGACTGGGGCTGTACCTCGTGGCGGCGGACCTCCACGTACAGAAGATGAAGCTGCAGCCCCCGCAGCGCTACATCGCAGCCTTCGTGGTTCTGCTTGGCGTCACGCTCGCGTTCTCGGTCCGCATCCGCGTCGTCAGGTATCCCGCCGCAGCCAGGCGGGTGCTGGGCGCAGGACTGGTCGCGGTCAGCCTCCTGGTCTTCTCGAGCCTGGCATCCGGGGCGTGGAACGGGTTGCACGAGCCGTCCGAGGTCCCGCCCTGGAAGGTGGCCAGTGCCCTTGAGACGACAGGCGTCGTCGCAGGCATGCGGGTAGCGACCATCTGCCCACCTGACCAGCATGAGTACTGGGCGAGGCTCGCGCGGGCGCGCATCATCGCGGATGTGCCCGACGGCACCTTGTTCTGGGAGACGCCGCCGGAGGTCCGTGAAATTGTCTTGGAACGCTTGGGGCGGGTGGGGGCGCAAGTGGTCGTGTCGTGCTGGGTTCCCCCCGATGGCGAGTCGGCCGGCTGGCGGACGGTCCCGGGCACGGCGTACGGCATGCGTCCGCTTCGACCGGGTCGATGACCGCGACCCGTCTCGACAGTCCCGATCGCTCAGGCCGCGCGCCGGACGTCGTCCTCGATCTTCCCGTCGCGGATGTGGAGCACCCGGAAGGCGTGGGCGGCGATGTCGGCCTCGTGGGTGACGAGGACGATCGTGTTCCCGGCCGCGTGCAGTCGCGAGAAGAGCGCCATGATCTCGACGCCGGTCTTCGAGTCGAGGTTGCCGGTCGGCTCGTCCGCCAGGAGGATCGACGGGTTGTTGACGAGCGCGCGCGCCACGGCCACGCGCTGGCGCTGGCCGCCCGACAGCTGATTCGGCCGGTGGGTCATGCGGTCGGCGAGCTCGACCTTCTCGAGGGCGCCACGGGCCCGCACCAGGCGATCCGCGGCCGGAATGCCGGCGTAGACCAGCGGCAACTCGACGTTGTGCAGCGCCGTCGCGCGGGGCAGCAGGTTGAACGTCTGGAAGACGAACCCGATTTCCTCGTTGCGAATCCGCGCCAATTCGTCGTCGTTCATCTGGCTGACCTGTTTGCCGTTGAGCAGGTAGCTGCCCTTGCTCGGCGTGTCGAGACAGCCGATGAGGTTCATCAGCGTGGACTTGCCGGAACCCGACGGCCCCATGATGGCCACGTACTCGCCGCGCTCGATGGACAGGCTCACGCCGCTCAGCGCGTGAATCTCCTCGCTGCCCATCACGTAGCTCTTCCACAGATCGCGCGTTTCAATCAGTGCCATCGGGCGTCCGTCCTCCATCGGGGCCTGTCAGATGTGCCAAGGCCTACAGGATCAATACGTTCGAACCAGCCGGGCGGTTCCGCTCAGGAAATGGGCAGATTCCGAAACGGCGGCAGGTGCGGGACCTGCACGGTGATCTGCTGCACGCCGGACGGAGGAGCCGGAAATCGCGCCCAAACCGCACGCTCGGCGCCGGCCGGAACCTCGATGACGTCCCGGCTCGAAGCCGGCCCACCGGGATCGTCCCGGAGAATGAAGAACTTCTTCCGCCGGGCCTCGTCGAGCAGGTAGAGGTCGGCGAGCGAACCGGCGTCTGCCTCATCGGCGGCAAACGCGGATCCCACGGCGACCGATTTCGTCTGGTCGGGATTCAGCAGCAGCAACGACACGAGCATCGCGTCGGGCCCGACCCGTTTCACCTCGGTAACCCGGACGATCAGCGGCAGGTTGTCGAGACGTCCTTCGCCGAGCGCGGCGGCCTTCTTCGGAACCGGAGCGGCTTCGGGCGCCGCAGAGGCGCCGGCAGCCTTCCGGTCACAGCCCGTCCCGACGATCGCGGCGACGAGCGCCAGGACGGCGACGGCCAGCCGAAAGCGACTCGCTCGCGGCGGGGTGCTCACGGGATGAGCGTCCCCGGGCTGTCCGGTCCGGCCGGCAGGTCCTTCTTCCGGAAGATCGCCGCACCGATCACGCCGCCAATCGTCGAGAAGATCAGGCTGATCATCAGCACGAAGAAGAACCCAATCACGAAGCGGGCGATGCTGAAGCCGGCGTTCTGGCGGACGGCCTCGAAAAACGGGCGCATGTTCTCGGGCATGTCGCCGGCGTTCTGGAGAAAGCGGTCGATCATGCGCGTCTGCAGCGGCCCCATGACGATGCCCACCGGAACGGCGAGCCCCTGCCACACAACCGCGCCAATGAGGCCCGCCAGCAGGCCCGTTGCCGCGCCGTCGCCGGTGCTGATCGGGGCTGGCTGGTTGTTCTGGAGAATATAGGCAGCCACCGCGCCGCCCGCGAGGACCCATAGACAGCAGCACACGTTGCCGACGCTGATGACGGGCAGCGCGGACAGGACGCCGAGCAGGAGACCGCCGAGGAGTGCCGGCTGGAACTTCGAGGAGGAACCCATAGGACTTCTCCGGGCAGGTCGGCCGAGCGGTTGTGCCTGATGTATGGAACGGTCGAACGATCGGGCCAGGGGTCGGGACTCGCCCCGACCCCTGATCCACGATCCCTGAATCCTGAATCCCGCTACCTAGTCGTAGTATTCCTTGCCCAGATGCGTGATCAATTCCTCACCCCGCAGGAATCGGAGCGTGTTCTTCAGCTTCATGAGCTGGATGAACAGGTCGTGCTCCGGGTACAGGCCGCGGGCATGCATCGGGCTCTTGAAGTAGAACGAGAGCCACTCCTGGATGCCGCTCCAGCCCGCGCGCCCCGCGAGGTCGAGGAACAGCACGAGGTCGAGCACGATGGGCGCCGCGAGAATCGAGTCGCGGCAGAGGAAGTTGATCTTGAGCTGCATCGGGTACCCGAGCCACCCGACCAGATCGATGTTGTCCCAGCCTTCCTTGTTGTCGCCGCGCGGCGGATAGTAGTTGATCCGGACGACGTGGCACAGGTCCTTGTAGAGATCCGGATACAGGTCGGGCTGGAGGATGAAGTCGAGAACCGATTTCTTGCTTTCTTCCTTGGTCTTGAACGACTCGGGATCGTCGAGCACCTCGCCGTCGCGGTTGCCGAGGATGTTCGTCGAGTACCAGCCCTTCACGCCAATCAGCCGGGCCTTGAGCCCCGGCGCGATGATGGTCTTGATGAGCGTCTGGCCGGTCTTGAAGTCCTTGCCGACGATCGGGCATCCCTGCTTCTGCGCCAGGTCCATCAGGGCCGGGATGTCCACCGTGAGGTTTGGCGCGCCGTTGCCGTACGGGAGGCCCTCCTTGAGGGCGGCGTAGGCATAGACCATGCTCGACGGGATGTTCACGTCGTTCTCGACGAGCGCCTTCTCGAAGGCTTCGATCGTCTGGTGCGCCGCGGTCTCGGTCATGTAGATCTCGGTGCTGCCACACCAGATCATGACCATGCGATCGAGCTTCTTTTCTGCCTTGAACCGACGGATGTCGGCCCGGATCTGCTCGGCCAGCTCCATCTTGTTGGCGCCCTTCTTCACGTTCGGCCCGTCCAGGCGCTTGACGTAGCGGCGGTCGAACACCGCCGGCCAGGGCTTGATGGCCTCGAGCTCCGGCTTGATCTGTTCGAGCAGGGACGGCTCCAGCACGCCCGCCGTGCAGGCGGCCTGGTAGCAGTCGTCGTCGAAGATGTCCCACCCGCCGAACACGATGTCGTCGAGCGAGGCGAGCGGCACGAGGTCCTTGATCAAGGGCGTGCGGCCTTCGGTACGCTTCCCCAGGCGGATGGTGCCCATCTGCGTCAGCGAACCGATCGGCTTCGCGATCCCCTTGCGGACCGCCATGACGCCGGCTATGAATGTCGTGCTGACGGCGCCCAGGCCGACCAGCAGGATTCCGAGCTTGCCTTTGGGTGTAGGGATTTCGGCTGGTTGTTTCACGGGCAAGAACTATATCATGAGCGATTGTCACGTTTCTTCCAGATAGGGCGAATGGGCGCTGGCGGCCGACAGCTGGCGTTCAGCACCCCCGAATGGGTCATACCATGCCGATCTTTCGAGAAGGACCCGGACCGTACGCGCTGGCGCTGGCCATGACCGGCGTCCGCATGGGCGAACGCCAACTCCTCGTGGGCGACGACGGCCCGATGTTCGCTGCGCTGGCGGCCAAGACGGGCCTTACCGGACGCGCATACGTCGTGGCCGGCACCGAGGAATCGGCCATGCGTATTCGTGCCGCGGCGGCCGAGGCCGGGGTGCTGGTGGAGGTCGACGTCGCCGCGCTGCCGGCACTGCCGCCCGAGGCGCAGGAATTCGACGTGGCGGTGATCGACGCGGGGCCAACGCTGCTGACCCGCCTCGACGGCCCGGCACGCGCCGAGTTGGTCGCCAACGTCTTCCGCGTCCTGCGAACGGGGGGCCGCGCCATGGTCGTCGAGCGTGAACCGGGGGGACTACTGGGCGTCTTCCGCGGAAAGACGCAGGGCCTTGCCGAGTTCCGCGCGCACGGCGGCGCCGCGCCCCTGCTCGACGGCGCCGGGTTCCGCCCGGTCCGAGTCCTGCCCGAGCGGGAAGGCCAGCGCTACACCGAGGGGCTCAAGACCACGAAGTAGGCCGTGTCCGCCCTGGCCGGAGGACATCTGTTCCCTGGGGCCGTGGTGACCGGCCAATCCGGCGCCGTTTCGTGCGGGTCCCCATCGGCAACGCTTTTGCCTCGCCTGACCCTGATGTCTTCTCGTTCACGCCGCATCTGGTGGTGTGCCTCCGTCGCCTTGCTGGCCGTCCTCTGTTCTCCCCCCTCCGTCGCCCACTTCCCGTCGTCGGTGTTGGACCTGCCGTCCGGCGTTCTTCCTTCTCCGTCTCCACTCTCTCACACGCAGGAACGGACCACTCCCCAGCGCCCCGTGTTCGGATCCGGGGTGGATCTCGTGGTGGTGAACGCCACGGTGACCGACGCCGACGGGCACTTCGTGCCTGGCCTGCGGAAGGAGGATTTCGTGGTCCGCGAGGATGGCCGCCCGCAGACCGTCACCACGTTCAGCCATGACCGTGTCCCGGTGAGCCTGGGCCTGGCGCTCGACACGAGCGTGAGCATGCGGGGCGAGAAGATGAGCGCGGCTCGCGAGGCGCTCGAGCGACTGCTGAAGGAGTTACTCGGGCGGGATGACGAGGTCTTTCTCTATTGCTTCAGCGACGAACCGGTGCTCGTCCAGCCCTGGACGACTCCCGAGGCGCTGTGGCGCAGATCGCTCGGCCGGATTTCGACCGGCGGGCTCACGGCACTCTTCGACACGACGGCCGAGGCGGTGACCCTGGCGAAGACCGGTCAGCATCTGAAGAAGGCGCTGATTGTCATCTCCGACGGCAACGACACGGCCAGCCAGACGAGCATGGTCGCGCTCAGGCGTCAGATCCAGGAATCCGAAGTCCTCGTCTATGCGATTGGCCTCGATGCATCCCGAACCGAGGGCACGCCCGCGGGACCGGGCTTCCCGCCCAAGGATCCGCCGAGGATTCCCATTCCGTTTCCCGGACCCACCGGCCGGTTTCCTCGGCCCACGCCGCCGCACCCGCCACGCGCGCCGATCTCACCGCTCGATCCGAGCGACGGTCCGGTGGACGCACAGGCGCTGCGAATGCTGACCGACGACAGCGGAGGGCGCACCGAGATCATCCGTTCGGCCAAAGACCTCGATCGCGTCACGGCAGGGATTGCGGATGAGCTGAGCCGGCAGTATTTCCTCGGCTACCGTGCACCGGCCGGGGCCGACGGCCGCTGGCGGGCAATCGACGTACGCGTGGAAGGCAGGCCGGAGCTGCGGGTCAGGGCCAGGAGGGGCTACTACGCGATAGCGGGCGCGGCTGACCTCGCAGAAGCCGCTGGGCGGCGCTAGTGTAGTGTCCCACATATAACTAGACAACGAATCAGAAGCGTGAGATGCTGTGTGCATGACAGACACGAGCCTCACGGGCCGCGTGGCGGCCGACGATCTGCACCAGTTGGCCGAGTGGGCCCACGCGCCGAGCAC
>DASXVO010000019.1 GCA_036504215.1 Vicinamibacterales bacterium
GCGGCCGATCCCCGGATCTCGCGCCGCGCCGCGCTGTCCGGGCGAAGCCTCCCGGCGACGGCCTTCCGTCCGATGACAGGCCGCGGGGGGAGAGGACGGGTCCGAGCCCCCATACCCCCACGGCCAGATCACCACGCCGCCACCGTCCGGCTCGATGCCCTGACGCAGGTGGGCGGTCTACGCCGCGCTTGGCGAGACCCGTGGTTCGGCCCCGCTCACTCTGCCCTGGGCCGCGTCGATGGGCGCCCCGCCGGCCGTGTCACCGGGCCGCGGCGGCCGATCGTCCGGCGTGGACCGCCAGTTCGCCCACCGACTCCGGTCGGTCTGCGCGGCAATCGCCTGCTCCGGCCGGCGTGTCACCGGTCGCCGCCACCCGCTGGCGGGCTTTGAAACCGGTTCTATGTCCTCAGAGCGTCACGGTCGCCGGGAACGTGGGCGGCTTCCGGTGTTTCGTTGCCTGCTCGTACGCGTAGGCGTAGCCGATGAGTTTGCCCTCGCTCCACGCGCGGCCGAAGAAGGACAGGCCGACGGGCAGCCCGACCGCGTAACCGCCGGGAACGGTGATGTGCGGATAGCCGGCGACGGCCGGGTAGGTGGAGCAACCGCCGGGGCCATAATCACCGTTTACGAGATCGGTGAGCGACGCCGGACCGCTGGTCGGCGCCACGAACGCATCGAGCTTGTATCTTGCCATCACGGCGTCGATGCCCAGGGCCCGTGACAACCGGCGGTTCGTGGCCAACGCCGTGCGATACGCGACGTCGGTCAGCGGTCCTTTCTTCTCGGCGCGAATGAAGATCTCCTGGCCGAAAAACGGCATCTCGCGGTCCTTGTGCGTCTCGTTGAACTCGATGATCTCCTTCAGCGTGTGCGCCGGGGCCTTTGGACCGAGGGCGGCCAGGTAGGCGTTCACGTCGGCCTTGAACTCGTACAGCAGCACGTCCATCTCGCTGTCCGAGAATCCCCTGGACGGTGGCAGGTTCGCCGGATCGACAATCACCGCGCCAAGCTGCTTCAGGACCGCAATCGCTTCGTCTGCGATCTTGTCCGCGTGAACGCTCTGCCCGAAGCACTCCTTTCGCGGAATGCCGATGCGCGCGCCCTCGAGCGCGTGCGGATTGAGATACGTGGTGTAGTCGGTCTTGCTCTTCACGGCCGCGTTCTTCGTTGCCACGTCGTCCTGATCGGCGCCGACCAGCGCGCCGAGGAGGATGGCCGCTTCACCGACCGTGCGCGTCATCGGGCCGGCGGTGTCCTGGCTGTGGGCGATCGGGATGATCCCGGCCCGGCTGACGAGACCGAGCGTCGGCTTGATGCCCACGAGCGAGCAGTTGTTCGAGGGCGAGACGATGGAGCCGTCGGTTTCGGTGCCGATGCCGACGGCCGCGTAGCTCGACGCGATTGCGCCGCCGGTGCCCGAGCTCGAACCCGACGGATTCCGGTCGAGCGCGTACGGGTTCTTCGCCTGGCCGCCGCGCCCGCTCCACCCGCTCGACGAGTGTGACGAACGGAAATTCGCCCACTCGCTGAGGTTGGTCTTGCCGAGGATGATGGCGCCGGCTTCCCGCAGTCTGCGGGCGACGAATGCGTCCTTCGCGGGAATCGAGCCCTCCAGGGCGAGCGAACCGGCGGTGGTCGTCATGCGGTCGGCCGTGCCGATGTTGTCCTTCACGAGCACGGGAATGCCGTGCAGCAAGCCTCGCGCGCCCTTGCTCTTCCGCTCGGCATCGAGCGCGTCGGCAATCGCCAGCGCGTCCGGATTCAGCTCGATGACGTGGTGCAGCGCGGGGCCCTGCTTGTCGAGCGTCTCGATCCGCCCAAGGTATTTCTCGACGAGCGAGCGCGCCGTCTCCTGACCCGACTCCATGCGTTTCTGCAGGTCCCCGACGGTCGCTTCTTCCAGATCGAACGCCAGGACGGGCGCGGGGGCCGGCCGCGGGGCCGCCGAGGCGTCCGGCACGGCAAGCGGCATCGACACGGCCGCGGCCATCGCGCCGCCGATCGCGCCGTAGCGAAGGAATTGCCGACGGTCCACCGGTCCCGTCACGTGCCCTGACGATTCGCGCTGGTCGTTCATCGGAAGCTCTCCTGCCAGAGGTCCTGCTATGCTGACCCCATGCTGTTTCGAGGGCGGCTTCGCAACGATTCGGCGGCCCTGAGTCACAAGGATACCTCCGTTTCGCTGGCCGTCGGCGAGGGCTGGGTGTCCGCGTGGGACCTCGGCGGCCGGCTCTACAGCATCTGGAAGAATGGGCACACGTTTCGTCGCGGCCTCACCGGACAAGTACTGCACAAGTGGCGTGATGACACGCGCGGCGCATTGAATCCGTACGACGCGCGCCACCGCGTGCGCCTGGAAGGAGCGGAGGCAGACGCGCTCGTCGACGAAGCTGCCGCCCGCGCGGCCGAGGCCGCCGACCGGGTGGCCCGGTTTCGCGAAGGCTGGCGCGACGGTTCGGGCGGCATGCCCGGCGCGGACGTGGAGCCGCTTCTCGCCCGCTGCGCAGCCTTCGACGCGCGAGCCGCGCGCGAAGACGCGGAGCGCTTTGCCGCGGTCTATCGGCCGATCGGGATGCTGCCCCCCGATCAGTATCTGTCGGTGGTCCTGCAGGCTACGGAAGGCTGCTCCTTCGGAAGTTGCACCTTCTGCGACCTCTACGATCGTCCCTATCGGGTAAAGTCTCCCGCCGACTTCGCTCGACATGCGGACGAGGTGAAGGCGTACCTGGGTGAGTCGATCAGTCTGCGCCGACGCTCCATCTTCCTCGGCGCCGCCAACGCGATCGCCATCCCGATGCCGCGGCTGGTGGAGCTGTTCGGGGTGCTCTCCAGCCAGTTCGACCTGGCGAACCAGCCCGTTCACGCGTTCGTTGACGGCTTCACCGGAACGCGCAAGGGGTCGACCGACTACTCATGCCTGCACGCGCTCGGCCTGCGCCGCATCTACGTCGGCCTGGAGTCCGGCCACGACCCGCTTCTGGCGTTCGTGCGCAAGCCTGCCACCAGGACTCAAGCCGTCGAGGCGGTGCACGCCATGAAAGAGGGCGGGGTGTCGGTGGGTGTGATCGTGATGATCGGATTGGGTGGGCACCGCTATTCTGCGGCTCACGTCGCGGACACCGTCGACGCCGTCAACGCGATGGGCCTGGGCGCCGGCGACGTGCTCTACTTCAGCGACCTCGTCGAGGTTCCTGGCACGGCATACCCCGGGCTTGCCGCCGCGCACGCCCTGGATCCGCTCGATCTCGATGCGCGCCTCGCCCAACTCGCCGCCATCCGCAGCGCCCTCGTGTTCGGCGCCACCGCACCCCAGCTCGCGCGATACGACGTGCGGGAATTCATCTACTGACCTTCCCGCGCACTTCGCACACAGCACTCACCACGTGGCCCTTCTCTCCATCTTGACTCCTCCACAAACCCTCTGTACTAATGGGCTCGATCCCAGCTTGATCCACGGAAGCACAAGCTTCTCTCCCGCCCGCGGACGACCATCTCGAAGGGGTGTCCTTCGAGCACTACAGGAGGCACAGCATGGCTTACACGGCAAAGGACTACTCCGCCCTGATCGGCATGCCCGGCTTCAGCGAGACGCTGCTGAAGAACCACTTCACGCTCTACCAGGGCTACGTCACCAACACCAACAAGCTGCTCGACGCGCTCGACGCGATGCTGAAGGACGGCAAGGCTGGCACGCCCGAGTACGCCGAATTGAAGCGGCGTCTCGGCTGGGAGTTCGACGGGATGCGGCTCCACGAGTTCTACTTCGAGAACCTCGGCGGCAAGGCGCCGCTCGCTCCCACCGGGAAGCTCGGGAGGAAGCTGACGGCCGACTTCGGCAGCCACGAGAACTGGGAGAAGGATTTCAAGGCGACCGGCGCGATGCGCGGGATCGGCTGGACGGTGCTCTATCAGGATCCGACGAACGGGAAGCTGGCGAACTTCTGGATCACCGAGCACGACGGCGGCCATCCGGCCGGCTGCACGCCGCTGCTCATCATGGACGTGTTCGAGCACGCCTTCATGATCGACTACGGCCTCAAGCGCCCGGACTACATCGCGGCGTTCTTCAACAACATCGACTGGAACGCGGTCGAAGCGCGACTCAAGTAGGATGGATTACCCGCTCTGGTCGCTGCCGGCCAAAGGCCTGCTGATCGCCTTCGTGGCGGTGGTGCACGTCTTCATCTCGCACTTCGCCGTCGGCGGCGGCCTCTTCCTCGTCCTGGCCGAGCGGAAGGCCCGGCGCGAGGGCGACGAGGCGCTGCTCGGCTACGTCCGCCAGCACAGCCGCTTCTTCGTGATGCTGACACTCGTGTTCGGAGCGATCACTGGTGTCGGCATCTGGTCCACGATCGGCCTGGTTCACCCCCAGGCCACCTCCACGCTCATCAGCGTCTTCCTCTGGGCGTGGGCGATCGAGTGGACGTTGTTCGCGACCGAGATTGCCGCGGCGATGGTCTACTACTACGGCTGGGACCGGCTCGATGCGCGCACGCACGTCACCGTCGGCTGGATCTACTTCGTCGCCGCCTGGCTGAGCCTCTTCGTCATCAACAGCATTCTCAGCTTCATGCTGACGCCCGGAAGCTGGATTACGAACCGCAGCCTCGTCTCTGGCTTCCTGAATCCGACCTTCCTGCCGTCGCTCGTCGCGCGAACGCTGGTGGCGTTCGGCCTCGCCGGGTTGTACGCGCTGCTGACGGCGGCCCGGATGCGGGACCCGGCGCTGAAGGAGAAGGTGGCGCGGTACGCGCTGCGCTGGATCGTCCCGATGGCGATCGGCCTGCCGGTCGCGGTGACGTCGTATCTGGGCGTGGCCTTCCTCGTCGGTGTGCCGATCGGCGAACCGCTCGGCGGGAACTCGGGCGCGGTCGACGGCCTCGCCAGCGCGCTCCTCCACGGCAGCGCGAGCGGCAACCCGGTCGCGATTCGCGCGACGCAAGTGGTCATCGTGGCGTCCACGTGGACGCTGCTGCTGGCGCTCGTGGCCACCACGATCCGGCGGCGGCGGTACGGCCTGCCCCTGGCGCTGGCCATCCTCGCCGCGACCTTCACCGCGATGGGCGCCGGCGAGTGGGTTCGGGAGGACCTGCGCAAGCCGTACGTGATCGGCGGCTACATGTTCGTGAACGGCGTTCGCGCGACGTCCGCCGCGGACGACCGCTTCTCCATCACCACCGTCAACCGGGATGGCGTGCTGCAGTCGGCGCTGTGGAAGCGGCCCATCGGGGCGACCGCTGACCGCACGGCCGCCGAAGGTGCGGAGGTGTTCCGGCTGCTCTGCACGCCGTGCCACACGCAGGATGGATATCTCGCCATCAGACCACTGGTGCGCGGCAGGGGCCAGGAGGCCATCCGTTCGACGCTCGCGAACCTGGACACCTGGCGGGGCCGACGCATGCCACCCTTCACCGGGACCAATGCCGAACGCGAGGCACTGTCTGCCTATCTCACACGTCTCGGCGGCGGCCGGCTCACGCCCCGGTTGGACGGACCATCGGCCGATGTCGGCTACACGTACTTCGAGGCCAATTGCTCCGCGTGTCACGGCTCGGGTGCCGATTTCCAGATCGGCGGACGCGGCCGCACCGTCGCGCAGTACTACGAGACGCTCGGCAGACTTCCGCAGGTGAACGACGTGATGTCGGCATTCAACGGGACCGACGACCAACGCAGAGCGCTCGCCGATTACTTGACGACGCTGCCGGCGGCTGCTGGAACGCGAGGTGTCCGATGATCCCCGGACCGGATGTCGTGCCGCTCCCGGCGCCGCCCTGGTTGCTCTCGACGTTGCTGATGCTGCTGTTCGTGCTGCATCTGGTGCCGATGAACCTCCTGCTTGGCGGTTCTATCATCGCGGCGGTCTCCCGCATCCGCGGCCGCACGAACGCCCACGCCGCCGCGCTCGCGGACCTCATCGCACACGCGCTCCCCGTCATCGTGGCGGCGACGGTGTCCCTCGGTGTGGCCGCACTCCTGTTCGTGCAGGCGCTCTACGGCCGTCTGTTCTTCACGGCGGCGGTGCTGATGGCCGCCGCGTGGCTGGGTCTCGTCGTCCTGTTGATCCTCGCCTACTACGGCACGTACGTCGGCGCGGCTCGGCGGTCGGCCGGGTTGGCCTGGGTGATTGTCGTGCTCGTCGCCGCGATCGGCTTCATCCAGTCGAACGTGATGAGCCTGATGCTTCGGCCGCCATCTCTCTCGGCAAAGTTCGCGCTCAGCGCTGCCGGGCTGCACTGGAACCTCGGCGATCCAACGCTTGCACCTCGCTGCCTGCACATGCTGATCGGGTCGGTCGCCGTGTCGGGCGCGGCTGTCGCCGCGATGGGCCTGGTGGCCCGGCGGCGCGATGTGCTGTTCGCGAATTGGCTCGTGCATCACGGCGTGCTGTGGTGCGCCTGCGGAACCGTGGTCAACCTGCTGGCGGGTTTCTGGTGGCTGGGCGCGCTGCCCTCGGAGATCCTGCTGCGCTTCATGGGACGAGACCTCGCCGGGACCATCGCCATGGGCGTTGGCATTCTCGCGGCCCTGTCGGCGCTCGGTCACTTCATCCCCGCGGCTTACGCCGGTGCGCCCGGCTCGCTCGTTGTCGGCGGCGTCGGCAGCCTGGCCGTCAGTCTGGCGTCGATGGCCTTCGTCCGCGACGTTGTCCGCCGCGCGATGCTGCAAGGCGCGGGCTTCGCAATCACGACATCGCTCGCCCCTCAGTGGGGCGCGATCGCCGTGTTTGCGCTGCTGCTCGTCACAGCCGCGGGCACAATCGTCTGGATGGTGAAGAAACTGATGACGCCTGCGAGGACTACGGCTTGAGCCCTGAGCCCGCTCGCTCGAGCAGCGTCGCGAGTTCGCCGAGCGAGTGCACGCGGAGACAGTCGAAGGCTGCGTAGAGGTCGAGCGGATCGAGGAGCGCCGCCTGCAGCCCGGCACCCCTGGCTCCCATCACGTCCACGTTGAACAGATCGCCGACGTGCATCGTCTCGACCGCGATCGCACCGGAGCGTTCGAGCGCCCGCTGGAACAGCCGCGGGTCGGGCTTCTCCACGCCTTCTTCCGTCGAGTCGAGCATCAACTGGAAGAACGGCGCGAGGCCCAGGCGCTCCATCAGGAACCTGAGCTTCCCATTCGCGTTCGACACCACGACCAGCTTCAGGCCGAGGCCGCGCATCCGCTCCAGGGCCTCGCGGACGCCATCTGGCACCGTTTCCCAGAGGTTCACGCGGGTGTGGTACGCCTGCAGGTCGGCCAGCGCAGCATCCGTCTTCTCCGACGTCGTGACGCCCGCCTTGTCGAGGACCAGGTTGAAGTAGAGCCAGCCGCGTTGCTGGTCGCTCACGGCCCTGGAAAGGCCGAGATCCAGATCGTGCCTGGCCCGCGGATCGGCGTCGGCCAGGACGGCGGGCAAGACGTCCACACCGTGTGCGGCCAGCGCGTCGCTCACGCGCTGCCAGTTGGGAACGACGAGAACGCCGCCGGCATCGAGGAAGAGGGTCGTGATGGGCACGGGATAGGATACCAATCAGGTGCTGAAGGTGCTACAGGTGCTTCGGGTGCTATAGGTGCTGGTGCTGGGGGTGCTACGGGTGCCAGAGGTGCTTGAGGTGCGGTGCTGAAGGGACGGTACTGAAGGGGCGGCGCTGAGACTGCCTGAACTCCGACCGCTGCATTAGAGCATTTCGAATTCCGCGACCACTGGCGCATGGTCGCTCGTCCCCTCCTCGCGATAGACGGGACAGCGGACGGCGTGGGCGGCGACGGCGCGGCTTGCCAGCACGTAGTCGAGGCGCCAGCCGATGTTGCGCTGTCGCATGTTGCGCCACGGCGGCCACCAGGTGAACAGTTGGTCGTTGTCCGGGTCGAGGGCGCGGCCGACATCGACGAGACCGCGAGACAGGATCCGCTCGAGCAGCGCCCGCTCTTCGGGAAGCTGGCCGATGGCGTTCGGCTTCCGCTCCTTCGGATGCACGTCCATCTCGGTCCGCGTGATGTTGAGGTCGCCGCAGAGGACGAGCGCCTGTCCCCGATCACCGGCGGCGCGCACGTAGTCGTCCATCGCCTCGAGGAACCGCAGTTTCGCCGGGAAGTCCTTGCCGCCGTTCGGCACGTAGACCGAGCTCACGGTCACGTCCCCGATCGTGGATTCGACGATGCGCGTTTCGAAATCGAAGGGAGGGTGGTAGAAGCGCGGGCGTTCCGGGCACGTGTCCTTGCGAGCGAGCAGTGCCACGCCGGAGTAGCCCTTGCCGCCGTGCCAGTGGCACCAGTAGCCGTCCATGTCGATGAGTGATGCCGGTATCTGATCCGGCGCGGCCTTGATTTCCTGGAGGCAGAGCACATCCGGCTGCTCGCGCACCAGCCAGTCCAGCACCTGCGCCTCTCGCGCACGGATGCCGTTGACGTTCCAGGTCGCAATTTTCAGGTACACGAAATCACCAATATTCAGGCGCCAGGCTGATCAGGTGGCTGCACTGTCGCTGAGGTGCGCTCGGCGAGTGCTCAGCCGGGCGCTCACTTCAGCGTGACGTGCTGGTACACCGAATACCTCCCGTACGTCTCGTAGAACGGCTTGAAGGGCACGCCGTCGATGCTGAAACGGAGCGTCGCGGGATCGCCCGTGATCGTCTTGCCGATATCGGAGGCGTCGAGGGTGACCGGGCGCCAGTCGCTGCGCGGGGCCGCTTCCTCGGCCGCGAGCAGGACCGGGCCATAGAAGAGGCTGGCGACGTTCGGCTGGTCCACGACCGGCACGAGGTGGAAATTGAACGGGATGCGAAGCTCGATCGCATCGTTCGACCGCCAGGTCCGGCGCAGCGTCAGGTAGCTGCCTGGCACCGCCTTGACCGGCTGCTCGCGGCCGTTGATCCGGACGAAGATGCCGCGGGCTGCCCAGCGCGGCACCCGGATCTTGATGTCGAACGCCCCACCGCCCTCGAGGACGAGCCTGGTCGTGTCGGCGTATGGGAAATCGGTCTGCTGCTTCACCACCACCTTGCGCTCGGCCCAATGCAGCGTGGACGGCACGAAGAGGTTGACGAACAGCGTCTTGTCGTCGGCGCTCTTGAAGTAGATGGAGTCCTGGAGCTTGGTGTTGCTTTCGAGGGCGGTGCCGTTGCAGCAGGTGAAGCCGCTCATGTCGGCGTTCCCGAATCGCTTCTGCGATCCGGGATTGAGCGGGACGTGGTAGGTGTTCCCAGCGTCGTCTTCGGCGACCGACGCGAGAATGTGGTTGTAGAGCGCCATCTCGTAGTGGTCCATGTACTTCGCCGTCTGGTCGAACATGAAGAGCTGGCGGTCGAGCTTCAGCAGGTTGTAGGTGCCGCACGTCTCATTCTGCCCGCCGTTGGCGAAGCCGTTCTCCCACAACGTGTCGGGCTCGGCGGTGAAGCACTCCGCGTTGTTCGGAATGCGCGCGCCGGCCACGCCCCCAATGCTGTACATGTAGTCGTTGGTCGCCATGTCCCAGAAATTGTCGGCGATCACATAGTAGGGCCGTTCACCGGTGTCGCGGAAGGTCTCGAGCGCACCCGTGATCTGCGGGATGTGCTGGTTGGCGTGCTTGCCGCGAATCGTATCGACGTTCCTGGCCAGGCCGTGATCGTGCGCCGCGTTGCCGAAGAAGAAGTTGGTGTTGTCGAACAGCCTGGCGCATTCCAGGAACTGCCGGTCGCGGGTCAACCGGTACAGGCGTGCCATCACCTCGTTCATGCCGCCGTACTCGCCCGCGATGTAGCGGCCCCACATGCTGATGCGCGTCTCGGCCGGGAGGACCTTGAGGCGGGCGTAGGCCCACGCGCCCATGCCCTGGGCGATCTCCAGGGCTTTGCGGTTGCCTCCCACTTCGTAGCAGTCGAGCAGGCCGGCGACGATCTTGTGCAGGGTGTAGTAGGGGGCCCAGATCTGCGTGTCCTGTGTGCCGTAGGTGGCGCCGCGCTCGAGCATGATGAACTGATCGGGGGGATAGGCACTGATGAAGCCCCGTCCCCAGTTCCAGTAGTCGGTCCTGATCGCCCCGACCCTGAGATTCGAATCATAGCCGGCGCGGCCCGGGCCGGGCGGCACTGCGGCCGGATCGGCGTTGAACGGGCCGCCTGGCTCCACGGGCCTGCCCGACTTCTGCGAGAGCTCGTAGAGCGTGTCGATCAGGTAGTTCATCTTCTGGAGGAAGTTCGCCCTCAACGACTCGTCGTACGTGGTGCTGGCGTAGGCCTGGACGATCGCCGACAGGTAGTGACCGGTGGCGTGCCCGCGCAGGCGTGTCGTCTGGTTGTCCCACCCGCCGAGCTGCTGCGCGCCGCCAGGCTGCGGCTGTCCGAAGGCGTCCCTGAAGTTGTAGAGAAAACGGTCGGGATTGGCCGTCGCCAGCGTCCGGATGAACTTGTCGCGGTTCTTGATGAACGGCGTATCACGCCCCTTGGTGTCCTGGTTGAGGACGACGCGACCGAGCGGAAAGGGCTCCACCGTGCGCACGGGAACCGCGGCCGGATCGCTGGCCGGCCTCACCGCCACCGTCGCCTTGGGGTGGAACGTCGTGCCGGGCACGGTGCCCGTCACCGTGTAGGTGCCGGGCTTCCCCACCTGGCTGTTGTCCCTCGGCGCCGGCCAGATCACGCGGACATCTGGGCCGCTGGCGCCATTCCGGTACACCGCGGGGATCTCGCGCGGCAGCCGCGGGAGATGGCCCACGACCGTCCCGGCCTGGATGTCTGGAACGCGGTCCACGCGCGACGCCAGCGGGGATTCCCGGGGGATGGCGGCGGTCGAGATGACCGGCGCGGGCGGGGCGCCGCGGCGACCGCCGGACTGGCGGCCCGAGGCGTTGCCCTGGATTGTGGCCACCTGGGCGTCGGTCAACACGACGCGGTAGATGCGGACGTCGCGCAGCCTGCCTTGGAGTGTCGCTGCCGCCGCGTCCTGGACACGGCCGAAGTAGAGACGCTTCGCATCACCGGACGCCTGGTTGCTCAACTGCACCGCCGTCACGGTGACGTTTGTCGCCTGGCCCACCCGGACGCCGTCCAGATACGTCGTCAAGAGGCGGTGTGCGGGGTCGAGCACGACGGCCAAGTGGACCCACTGATTCACGGGCACCGGTGCGGCGGTCGTCTCCATCCGCGCGTCGCCGGACGCGATCGATGCGCGGAAGCCGGCCCCGCTCACTTCGGCGAACATCCTCGCCGACCCGCTCTGCCCGAAATCGAAAAAGGGTCCCGAGGCTCCGGTCGGCAGGAACAGCCAGCCCGTGATGCTGATCGCGTCTTCTCCGGCCAGGGCGTGACCGGGGAGCTCGATATGGGCGCCGTTGCCCGCCAGCTCCAGCGCCGTGCCGAACCGGGGGTCCTCGACGAACGCACCGCCGCTTCCACGTAGCGCCGCATGGAACTGGTTCCTGGAGGAATCCTCCGTGTTTCGGCTGCACACGTAGCGCGCAACCAGCGCGGTTTCGCCGATCCCATCGAGGAACTGGTCGCCCCCTTGAGGGACGTCGAACCCGGAGACGACCGGCGCGGCGAGGACCGCCGCCAAGAACAGTCCGAGGAAGGTCCGCTGGTTCATACCGAAGCACTCCGTGGCTGAAGACACCGACAACTCGGGCGATCCCCTGTGCGGCCGCTCACCGGGCTGAGGCCGCGACACAAGTCGTGAGCACTCGATTCATCTGGATCGACCTCGGCCGCTCGAGACGTCCAGCACCGTGGTCGTCGCGCCGAGCGGCACGATGTACGCGCCCCGCTCCGACTTCAGGCCCGCAGCCCGCGGTGCGAACGTGCCGACGCCGGCCACCGCCGCCGGCTGTTCCACCCGCACGCGGGCCACGGGCGTCACCCCGGTTGCCGGGGCCAGGCTGAGACGCACGGTCCGCGCGGCCACGTCGAACTCCACCCGTTCGAAGTGCCCCGCATCGAGCGTGATCCACAACCCGAGCGGCGCGAGGTAGACGCGCATGCGGAACGAATCCCGCGGCTCGACCACCACCCGCGAACCCCGCGCCGAAACGACTCCCCCGAACGCCTGCCAGCCGAACTCGGGGTCGTGCACGACGTACGTCCCGGTGTTGAACGCGTGGCCCAGGAAGTTCTGTGCGCAGTCTCCCGAGATCGCGTCGCGCCTCAGCATGTCGGGAAACGAGTGGAACGCCGGCGCCAGGAAGCCGTCGGCGTCGATGTTGGTGAGCGCGCCCATGGCACCCGCGAATCCAACCCGCAGCAGGTGCAGATCCTCTGGATGCTCACGATAGCCGGCCAACACCGGGATCGCGTTGAGGCCCGATCCGTAGTGATGGAGCTGCCGTTCGACGCGCCGCACCTTCCCCGCGTACTGGAAGTCCCAGTAGCGGCGCGCGCTGCCGTTGTAGGCCCAATGCGGCACGGTGGGCATGTAGGCGACGATCGCATCCAGCGTCACCCGCGCCTTGGCCAGGTCGCCGAAGTACGTCGTCCAGGCGTAGACCTCCTCCTGCCCCGTCGAGTCCCACGGCATCTCGCTGCCGAAGGGGTAGGCGAGTTTCGTCCACACCGCCGTGCGCGCCTTCATCCGCGCCTCGAGGTCGGCCGCCTGGTCCTTCCAGCCCTCGCGCTGCAGGTCGCGCAGGATCTCGACGAAGACCGTCCCCTCCATTTGCCCGAACTGCGCGTAGCGCGGGGCGTGCACCACCATCGCGACCGACGTCCGGTACGCCTTGTCGAGATACCAGTCCCACTGGTGATTGGTCACGAGACCGACGTGGTTCCGCGCCAGGCGATACATCGTCCAGTGCAGCGCCGCGACATGCGGGTAGTTGTAGGAGCGATCCACGGCTTCCGTGGCGTCCTTCTTCCAGCTCGTCCAGGTGGTCCAGTTGAGGTCGCCCCGATAGTAGCCGGGCGGCATCTGGTCCGGCTGGTAGTAGAAGAGGCTCTTGCGGACCGCGTACTGGCGCGGGCCGTCGCCGTACTGCAATCCGCCCCAGACCACACCGTCGATGAACTGCTGGTACTTGGCCAGCTCCGCCGCCACGGGCCGGCCCAGTTGCTTCAACGCGCCCGCCAGCCACGACGAGCCGCCCTCGTCGCCAAGGCCGGCAATCCAGACACGGCTGTCCTCGGTGACGATGCGGTTCTCGTCGCGGTCGTAGGTCATCACCGACGGGCTGCGCTTGAACGGGTCCGCTGGATCGACGAACCACTGGCGCGTCGTCATGAAGCGGCCCATGTCGTCGACCGCTTCGGACGGCGGCTTGGTGACCAGGTAGTGGATCGTCTGCACGACGCCGTCGGCGTAGGTGATCGTCAGGCGCGCCCGCCCGGGCGTCGTGCCGCGCAGCGAGTAGGCCTTCCAGCCGCCGGGCGTCGGCGCCTGCTTCGTCGCGGTCAGCGCAGCCGCCGGATCGACGCGCATCGACGCGATCGCGCTCTGGTACTTCAGGAACAGCCGCGCTTCCGCGTCGGCCGGGACGACGTAGCCCGGGAGGCCGACGGCGACCGGGCGCGAGCGTGCCGCGAGCGCTCGTTCGATCGCGCGGATATCCGCCGCTTCGACGAAGGCGACACCGTAGCTCACCGACGCGCCGGGCGCGACGGTGCGCCTGGTTGGCGGGTTCCACTGATCGACGTTCTTCCACTCCGATTCGGCGTGCGCCTGGCTGTGCACCATCCAGTCGAAGAAGCCCTCGAACGTGACGCCGCGCGGCGTGGGATCGGTGAAGGGTGGCGGCTCGGCCGGGACGGGCTGCGGTCCAGCGGCCGGGGATCCGGGTGGGCGCGGCGGGTTGAGGATCGGGCTGTAGGCCTCGAACGGCGTGCGGCCGTCGGGGACGACCAGCAGGGCGGGCCCCTTCCCGTTCAGCCGCGTGACCTGCAGGTACCCGGCGTCGAGACCCAGGTAAGGATCTGAGAAGACGCATGCGGCGTGCGCCTGATCGAGCGACCGGCCGCTCAAGATGTTGTTGAAGACCATCGGGATCCCGAGACTGCCCACCTCCACGGGTTCCGCGGAGTGGTTCGTCAGCACGAACCGGAGGACCAGCGCGCCGTTCTCGACGCGCCACTCGCGCGTGACGCGGACGGGCAGGTCGGGCGGCAGCGTCGGGGAGAGATCGGCCGCCGCAAGGAGCGGCTGTGAGGCCGGAAGCACGGTCACCGCCGTCCGCGACCGTGCGGTCGAGTAGCTCTTCCACGCGCCGGCAGTTCCCACGCGAACGCGCAGATCGAGATCGCCGAGATGGTAGTAGCCGTTCCGCGAGCGTTCGACGAGCAGGTCGCCGGGCGTGAAGTCGAACCCGCCCGCCCGCTTCGACTTGAGCGCGGCGACGGTCTGCGACGACCGCACGAGCGTCAACTCGAAGTCCGGCGTGTCCAGCGTCAACGTACCCTGCTCGAGCATCGGACCCGGCGTCGGGACCGGTTTCGGCGGGCGCTGATGGATACTGGAACCCGTTGGGCCGCCCGCGGCCGCCACAGAGAGGCAGGCGCCGAGCGCGAGCGCGCCGGCACGCAGTGCACGTGTCATGGTCGTCTCCCGAGAGTCAGGTCGACGCGCAACAACAACGCGGGGCGGGACCCGAGTCAGGTCCCGCCCCACATTACCAGCCGTTCGGCGAGCGACGCCAGCGAACCCTTCGCCTGCGGCCCGGTGCCGACCTCCAGGGCCTACCCTTCGACTCCGTCGTGTTGACCAACGTCTCGCGCGGAAAGCGCCCGTTCCACAGGGTGCGCAGGGCGCGAAGCGTGGTCGACACCCGTGAGCTCAGGGTCTAGAACGACAGCTTCGCACCAAGCTGGATCACCCGCATGGAGCGGGTCGAGGTCACCCGGCCGAACGTCGTGCTCGTGGTGCTGGTCGACGGATTGTTGAGGTTCACCTGGTTGAACGCGTTGAACGCCTCGATGCGGACCTGCAGCACGGTCCGCCTGATCGAGACACTCTTGATCAGCGACACATCGGTGTTGAAGTAGGACGGGCCGCGCAGCGAGTTGCGCTCGAGGTTCCCGAGCGTCCCCTGCGACGGGAACGAGAAGCCGGACAGCTTGAATGCCCCGGTGAGCCAGTCGTCCTGCGTCTTGCTCCCGAGGTTCAGATCACTGGTTGGCCCGTTGATGCGATCACCCGTCACGCCATCCGCATTGAAATCGCACGTCGGGTAGGTCGACGGGCACGTCACGTTGAACGGGGCGCCGCTCTGCCAGAAGGTGATCGTGTTGATCTGCCAGCCGCCGAACACCGCGTTCATCGCCTTGTGGGCCGAGTTGAACGGAATCTGCCACAGGATGTTCGCCGCAATCTTGTGGCGGATGTCGTAGTCCGCGTACCCGTAGTCGAGCTGCGGCTGCGTGACCTCGGTGGCGCTTGCCGGCGTGTCGTACGTCTTGCCGAACGTGTACGCGAACTGGAACGAGAGGCCGTGGTCCAGCCGCCGCTTCAGGCCGAGGGCCAAGCCGTTGTACTTCGAGTCGATGCGGCTCTCCGCCAGCCCGACGCTCGCGAAGCTCGGGTTGAGCCGGTTGCGCACGCCGTCCAGCATGTCACCCGCGAACCGGTTGTAGTCCTCGCCGCCCGGGCCGTCGGTGCTCATCAGGTTCCGGCCTGCCGACCCGATGTAATTGACGTCCAGGACGAGCTTCCACGGCATCTCGCGCTGGATCCCGGCAAACCAGTTGTACGAATACGGGGTCGTGGTAGCCGGATCGATGACCCGCAGCGCCACGCGGGCGCCCTTGATGCCCCCGTTTGCGTCCACACCGCGCCCGAGCGCCGGGTTGTCAGGATAGTTCGGCCCGAGCGTGTAGACGATGGGCGTGCCGTTCTGCACGCCGGCAGTCGCCTGCGCGAACTGCGGCGGGTTGAACTTCTCGTCGCTCCAGACGGTGTTGTTGATCCGGTTGTAGGAGATGCCCCAGCCGCCGCGAACGACCATCCGACCCGTCGTGGTCGGATCCCACGCGAAGCCGAAACGCGGCGCGACGTTGTTCCAGTCGGTGTTGTACAACCTGTCCGCGGCCACGGCCTTCGCCGTCGCGATCTGCTCCTGCCGGGTCGAGCCGGAGCCGATCGAGATGGCGTTGAACTGCCCGGGCGACTTGGTCGGGTTGCCGAAATTGTCGTAACGCAGCCCGACGTTGAGGGTCAGGTTCGGCCGCACCTTCCAGTTGTCCTGGATGAACCCGGAGAACTCCTTCGTGCGGTAGTGCGACGTCGCGAAGATCGTCTTGCCGGTCGCCGGGTCCACCGCACGCGTCTCGGTGAACGGCTCGTCGTCGGCGAAGTCGAAGATGCTCTGGAAGCTGTAGTTCGGACGCTGCCAGTGGTGCATCTCGCTGTCGTCCGCGCCCCAGCTGAACTGCCCGCCCATCCGCAGGCTGTGGCTGCCGCGCGTCATCGTCAGCGTGTCCTTGAATTCGAAGTTGTTCTGCGTGTAGTAGATGGGGTGCCAGAAGTCCACGCCGAATCCCGGGATGCCGCCGATCGCCGAGATGGAGATCGTCGGCGTCTCGGGCGTCGGGTCGCCGGTCTCACCGTGCATCCGCACGAAGCCGAATCCCACCTCGTTCAAGATCGTATTGGAGAGGACCTTCGTGTAGCCGAGCGTGAAGAGCTGGTTGGCGACCGGGTACGGGTGGTTGAACGCGGAGCGCACGTAGTTGGTCCACGTCTCGATGCCCGAGCTGTAATAGGTGCCGCGGATCCGGTCGTTGCCCCCGTTCATCACGTGGTCGATGCGAACGTTGAACTGGTTGCCGGTCCGGTTGTTCCGGCTGTTGTAGTTGATCTGCCCGACGTCCGGGATGCCGTCCAGTGTCTTCGAGTAGACGTTCGCGCCCTTCGCCGGGCTGCCCAGGTCCGTGAGGCCGGTCGTCGGGTAGGACGGCGGCCGGTACGTGCTGAGCAGCTTCGCCGCGATCGAGTTGGGCCGGGTGGACGTGACGTAGTTGACGAACGCCTCGGTCTCCACGGTGACGAGCGAGCCCGACCCCGAGACCTCGCGCACGCCCTCGAACGACCCGAAGAAGAAGGTCCTGTCCCGCTTGACCGGCCCGCCGAAGCTGCCGCCGAAGTCGTTGCGCTTGAAATCGGGCTTCTTGGTCTCGAACATGCCACGGGCGCGCAGCGACTGGTCGCGGTGGAACTCGAACAGGCTGCCCGAGAACCGGTTGGTCCCTCCACGGGTGACGATGCTGACCGCCGCGCCGCTGTTGCGGCCGTACTCGGCCGACTGGTTGTTCGAGATGACCTGGAACTCCTGCACCGCTTCGGCGTTCGGCACGACCAGCACGGTGCCGCCCCACGGCGTCCCGTTGATGCTCATCCCATCGACCATCGCGTTGTTGCCGCTGCCGCGCTGGCCGCTCGCCGTGATCCCGAGCCCCTGCTCGGCGGACAGGAAGTCGGTCGAGCCCGGGATGCCGTTGATGCCCGGCTGCAGCGCGGCGAGGGCCATGACGTTCCGACCGACCAGCGGCAGCGCCTCGAGCTGCTTCCGTTCCACCACGGCGGACACGCTGGCAATCTCGGTCTGCACCATGGGCGCCTCACCGGTGACCGTGATGGTCTCGGCGATCGCTCCCGGCTGCAGGGTGAAGTTCAGGCCGAGCGTCGCGCCCACCTCGATGTCGACCTTCGGGCGCGAGAGCTTGCCGAAGCCTTGCAGTTCGACCGTCACATCGTAGACGCCGGGCTCGATGCTGGGGAGCCGGTAGACGCCGCGCTCGTTCGTGACCGTGCTCCGCGCAACGCGGGTGCCGGTGTTGGTGGCGGTCACGGTCACGCCCGGCAGCACGCCGCCAGTCTGGTCGGTGACCGTGCCCTGGATGGTTGCCAGCTGCAGCTGGGCGACGGCCGGCACCGCGAGCGCGAGCAGGCAGAACAGGATGAGGGGGACGGCGGCTGCGATTCGCCGGCGGTAGAACCGGTTCTTCATGACACTCCTCCATCAACGAGGCCGGCCGGGGCGACCCGGCTGGTACCGGGCCGTCGTTCGGACGTAAACGTTCACGATTGGGGCCACGGCTTACCGTGAACGTTCACGGTGGGCCGTAGCTTAGGCAAAGACGGAGTCCCTGTCAACCGGATGCTCACCGGATGCTCACCGAATGCTCGAACGCGTGTTCGAACGCGTGCCCGAACACGCCAAGCGCTGCTCTGCGTCGCGGTCGTTGCACACGGGCGCTCGACCGGACCCATCGGCACGCTCGACGATGACGCGCGGTTGGCCGCGCCGGAGACGGCCGTCATGGAGCAGTTCGGCATGCTGCGCAGGCCGGCAAGTGTCAGCGTGGGCGAGGAGCCCGGGGCGACTCCAGATCGGGCGGGCGGGTTTCGAGGTCATCCCGGTCGGGACGCAGCCGGTCGAGCACCAGGTCGAGATTGCTCCGCATGACCACGTGCGGCACCACCATCAGCCGCGGCGGCGGAACGGTGCCGTCGAGCAGGAATTGGTAGAGCGCCTGCACCGCGAGGCGGCCCTGCGTGATCGGCCGCTGGTACACCGTGGCTGCCACCACGCCCTGGCGGATCCACGGCACGAGGTCCGGAAACAGGTCCGTCGTCACGACCGTCAACGATTCCGCGCGCCCATCCTGTCTGATCGCTTCCAACACCGGCAGCGAGTTCACCGTGCTGACGTAGATCCCCCGCAAGTCGTCGCGGGCCCTCAACAGGCTGACCGCCTGCCGATACCCCGCGCTCTCGTCGTCGTGTGCCTCGACGATCGACGCCATGGAGAACCGGGGGCCAGCCACCGCGAGGCTCGACTCGAATCCGCGGAGCTTGTCGGCGTGGTCCTGCGTCCCCAGCCACCCCGTGAAGAAGGCGACCGGACCTCCGCCAGGCAGGAAGCGCGCGAGGAGTTCGCCGGCCACAGCCCCCACGGTGAATGGGTCGGCGGACACCGACGTGAGTCGCTCGGTGCCCGGCGCGTCGGTGACGACGCACACGACCGGCACCTTCTTCCGGGCGGCGCGTTCGATCCACGGCTCGAGCGCGAGCGGGTCTCCCGGGGCAACGACCAGTCCGTGGACGCCGGCCTCGAGTGCCTCACGGAACGACT
Source organism: Vicinamibacterales bacterium (assembly GCA_036504215.1). Taxonomy (NCBI): domain Bacteria; kingdom Pseudomonadati; phylum Acidobacteriota; class Vicinamibacteria; order Vicinamibacterales; species Vicinamibacterales bacterium. The sequence goes on from DASXVO010000019.1 coordinate 19,016, forward strand.
CGACGTCGCCGTGGCCGAGCCGCGCGTGGTCTCGGAACTCCACCTGGAGCGTCGGCTGGAGGAGTGCCGCCGCCTGGCGGACGCCGTCGCGGACCGGGTCCCAGAACAGCGCCAGCTCGCGCGGCAGATGGACCGAGATGCGGAGGGCCGTCCCCGCCTGCAGGCGGCGGGCAGCGAGGTTGGGGCGGTAGCCGAGCGCCGTGGCGGCTTCGAGCACCCGCGCCCGCGTCCCGGGGTTCACGCCAAGCTTGTCGTGCAGCGCGCGGTCCACGGTGCCAATCGACACGCCGAGCGCACGGGCAATATCCTTGATGCCAACCGGCCGTCCTGGAGTATTCGGTCGCGCCTTCACTCTCACACCTTTCGCGGCGTTCGCACGTGGTCCAGGCTTCCGGCCTGCGCCAGCCGCGGGCGGGGCAACGGCGGCTCGCGCGCGAAATCCCGCGCGGCGGCCGCCACGAAGCGACCCCATTGTAACCGCCGTTGAGCCACGACCGCCGTGGCGTTCTCGGCGACGATCGCCGGTCAGTGGGCGCAGCGGGTACAACCAGGAAGCCTGCAAGGACACGATAGGCCAGAGCGGCGACGGCTGTGCTTGACCCGGCGCGACGGCGGGCACTACGCTGAAACTGGCTTCCGAATTGTCAGCCTGAGTTCTCTCGCCGCGGCCATCGGCGCGACTGCCCGGCACGCGCGGCTCGGACCTCACGCTGCGCTGAGAGTGTGAATTGTGCCCCCCGAGCCCTCTTCCGCGCGTGAACTGTTGGTCTGCACGGCCGATCGGTCACGTGGCGACGCGCTTCTGGCGTTGCTGGCGCGCCATGGGCTGATCGGTCGCGTCGCTCCCACCGAGCCGCAGGCGCTCGACTGTCTCGATCGCAACCCCAGGCTGGCGCTGCTCATCGTCGATACGGACGTGCAGCACCCCGACGGTGCCTCGCTGTTGCTCGCGGCCCGCCAGGTCCGGTCCGACGTCGGCGTCATCATCCTCAGCGACACCCCGTCCATCCGGGCGGCGACAGAAGCCATTCGACGCGGGGCGGAGGACTTCGTCCCATTCCCGTGCTCGGACGACGCGTTGATGGGATCGATTACACGCGCGTTGGGCGCCTCGACCCAGGGCGCGCCCGCCGGCTTGCCCATTTCGCGCACCACCGACGACGATCAACTGGCGGCGCTGTCGAGCCTGGCGCCAGCCATGACGCGGCCGCTCGAACTGGCTCGGGCGGCGATGCGAAGCGACACTCCGGTCCTCATCGTCGGGGAGACGGGCACGGGCAAGGAGAGATTGGCCAGGGCGATCCATGCCAGCAGTCCGAGAGCTGCGCGGGCGTTCGTCCCGGTCAACTGCACGGCGCTGCCGGCGGATCTGCTCGAGAGTGAACTCTTCGGACACCGTCGCGGCGCATTCACCGGAGCCGTGAGCGATCATCGCGGGCTCTTCCTCGCCGCCAACCGCGGGACCATCTTTCTCGACGAGATCGCGGATCTGCCGCGCGCTGCGCAGCCCAAGCTGCTACGTGTCCTGCAGGACGGCGAGATTCGGCCCGTGGGCGGCCTCGACCGGGTGAGAGTCGATGCACGCATCATCGCGGCAACGAACCGAACCATCCGCGAAATGCACGACGGCGCGATGCGGGACGATCTCTTCTACCGGCTCACGATCCTGGTGATCGAGCTTCCCCCGCTTCGACTCCGGCGCGAGGATCTGCCGGAGCTCGTGCCGCGCCTGCTGGCCAGGTTCCAGTCGAACGCTCGCCGCTGCAGCATCACCCACGAGGCGCTCGACCTGATCCGCGAATTGCCGTTCCCGGGGAACATCCGCCAACTGGAGAACCTGCTGCAGGCGGGCGTGGCCCTGTTGCCCACGCACCGCGACACGCTGACGAGACACGACATCGCGCAACTCGTGACGCCCGACCACCGGACACCTGACGTGGCATTCGATTTCCACCCGGAAGCGCTTCGATTGTCCACGCTCGAGCAGCGGGCGATCGGCGCCGCGCTCAATCGATCCGGGGGCAACAAGACGCGCGCCGCCGAGTTGCTCGGCATCTCGCGCGATACCCTTTATCGGAAGCTGAAGGAGTTCGCCGACGAGCCGGAACTGCGTCCGACATTCTGACGACTCCGCCGTAGTACGCCCGATTCTCTGACAGTGCGCCGTGTTGCGCCGTGGCGCCGACCGCGCATCAGCAGGCCGAAAGGCCCATCAACACGACATCCCCACCTCGAGAGTTCGCGTCACGGGCGCCCGGCCCGGGCCTTGCGTAATGAGATCACTACGCACAGACCAACTCCAAGGAGTGTCCGGCATGGCTGAGCCCTCACCGCGCCGCGTGGCTGTCTCGATGTCAGTCGGCTGGCTGATTGTCCTGCTCATCGGGCTCGGCGCGACAGACGCCAGCGCGATTCCGGCGTTCGCGCGGAAGTACCAAACGAGCTGTCAGACCTGCCACGTCGTCTTCCCGAAGTTGAACGCCTTCGGGGAAGCGTTTCGATTGGCGGGCTACCGGATGCCGAAGGAAACCGAGGAGATGATCAAGGAGAAGCCGGTCAGCCTCGGATCGCCGGCGTACAAGCGGCTCTGGCCCAAGGCGGTCTGGCCGGGAGAAATCTCGAGCGCGGTCCCGCTGGCGGTCAACTTCAAGTTCGCCGACGTGAATACCTCCACGCTGAACGCGGATGGCACGGTCACCAAAGTCTGGAACGACTTCCAGTTCCCGCAGGAGGCGAACATCTTTGCGGCCGGCACGCTCGGAGAGCACGTGTCGTACCTGGGAGAATTGAGCTTCTCCCAGAATCCGGACGACTCCGTCTCCGTGTCGATCGAGCACGCCAACATCGCCTTCGACTCGCCGTTCGGTCCCGAGAACATGTTCCACTTCAAGGTCGGCAAGTTCACGCCCAACCTGGTGGACGGGTTCCAGGAAATGTGGATCTCGACCGATGCGGGGATCGACACGGCGTTCGCGTACAACCCCATCGGGCTCCACGGGGGCACCGGGCTCGTCGAGGGCATCAGCCCCGAGCCCATCGGCCTGCCGAAGCTGATCCGGGGGATCGAGGGGTATGGAATCGTCAACCACCGGATCCTGTACGTGGCCGGCATTGCCAACGGGATCTCGCCGGGCCCGAACGGACGGTTCGACGGCAACAACGCGAAGGACTACTACGCGCGGGTCGACTACAAGTTCGGCGGCATGGGGCTCGACGGCGACATGGGCGGCCGCGAGGCGCCGGCCGAGAACTGGCGCGACGACTCGCTGCGAGTCGGCGCCTTCGTCTACCGCGGCGACGGATCGGACATCAACTACTCGCTGACGACCGACGCGCAGACGCCGGTCAACATGCAGGACGTCAACTTCCTGCGGACCGGCCTGTATGCGAGCGTCTACTGGCGCGACCTGAACGTCTACACCGCGTACGTCCACGGCACCGACACGCTGCGGACGTTCGATCCGGCGAACCGCGCCCAACTCGACGAGATCTCGCCCTCGTATCACTCCTGGTTCGCGCAGGCCGATTACGTCTTCTACCCCTGGCTCCACGGGGCATTTCGCTACGAACTCCTGAGGCCGGGCGATCCCGACGCGCCGAGCGTGCGACTGGTGGTGGCCAATGCCAGTGCGCTCATTCGAGCCAACGTCAAGGCGATCGTCGAGTATCAACGCGACCTCGAGACCGGCGAGAACCACTCGTTCAACATCGTCGTCCGCTTCGCGTTCTGAGAGACGCGACCGGCAGCACACCGACGCCCGGAACCACGCGACACCACGGGAGACTCGCATGACCTGCCACCGCCGATTGATCGTCTTCGTCATCGCCGTCGCGATCGGCCTGGTTGTCGCGCTTCCAGGCGCGCACGCCGCCGGGCCCGCAATCACGGGAACCGTGAAGGCCACAGGACTCTCGTCGAATGCCGACGCCGTCGTGTTCGTCGTGCAGGCGCCCGGCACCTTCAAGCCGCCCGCCGAGCCGATGACCATGGATCAGAAGCAGTTCCAGTTCATCCCGCACGTGATGCCCGTCGTGCTCGGCACGGTCGTCAAGTTCCTCAACAGCGATCCCACGCCGCACAACGTGTTCTCGCCGGACTTCGAGAAGTACAACCTGGGCACGTGGCCTCAAGGTCAGACCAAGGACCGCCCGTTCGCGGCGTGCGCGAAGTTCCCCTGCGTCTACACCCAACTGTGCCGCGTGCACCCGGAGATGGAGGGGTTCGTCGTCGTCGTGCAGAACCCGTACTTCGGCGTCACCGACAAGGCCGGCCATTTCGCGATCGACGGCGTTCCACCGGGCAGTTACACGCTGGCCGTGTGGCATCCGAAGCTCAAGGCGCAGCCCAAGCCGGTGATTGTCGAGGCGGGAAAGCCCGCGACCGTGGACTTCGTGCTCGCCCGGTGACGCGTGACGGAGGCAGACGCATGGCCTGGCGCCTCTACCCGACGGTCGTGCCGACGTTTCAGTACTTCCTCGATCTGATCCCGTGCCGGACCGCGTGTCCGGTGCACACCAATGCCGGCGCATACGTCCGCGCGGTCGCCGACGGCAACACCGCGCGAGGCTATGACATCGCCCGCGCACCCAACCCGCTCGCGTCGGTCTGCGGGCGGATTTGCGCCCATCCGTGCGAGTCGAAATGCCGGCGGGGCACCATCGACCAGCCGATCTCCATTCGCGCGCTGAAGCGCACGCTGACCGAACGCCACGGCGTCGAGAACCGGATCGGCGCGCCCCGGACGACGCCGCTCCAGCCGCTGGGCCTGGCCGTTCGAGAGGGCGGGGAGGCCAGGCGGATCGCGGTCGTCGGCGCCGGCCCGGCCGGCGTCAGTTGTGCGCACGACCTCGCGATGATGGGCTACCGGGTCACCCTCTTCGAGGCGGCACCGGTCGCCGGCGGAATGTTGTATCAGGGCGTGCCCGAGTACCGCCTGCCGCGCGACATCATCCGCAGCGAGATCGACCAGGTCCTGGCGCTTGGCGTGGAGTTCCGTCCCAACTGGCGGCTGGGTCGTGACTTCACGGTGGCAGACCTGATGCGCAACGACTACGCCGCGGTCTTCCTGGGCCTCGGCGCGACGCGCGGGCGCGACCTGAACATCCCCGGCCGCGAACTCGACGGCGTCATCAACGGCGTCGACTTCCTGCTCAACGTCAATCTCGGTTACCACGTCGCGGTTGGCGAACGCGTGGTCGTGATCGGCGGCGGCAACGTGGCGATCGACGTCGCGCGCACGGTGCTGCGGTACGCCCAGCCCGAGGAGCGCGCGGACGTTCCGCGCGGCGCAAGTGAACTGCTCCAGGCGTGGGGCTACGACAACGCCTTCATCGACGCGGCCCGCACGGCGCTGCGCCTCGGCGCCCGTCACGTGCAGCTCGTGTGCCTCGAGTCCAGGAACGAGATGCCGGCGACGCCGATCGAGGTCAACGAGGCCGAGGAAGAAGGGATCACGCTGCTGGCGGGACGAGGACCGAAGGCGATTCTCGGGTCGGGCAATCGCGTGTCGGCGCTGGAGACGATCGACGTGGCGTCGGTGTTCGACGCCGGCGGTCGCTTCAACCCGAGCTTCGTCGCCGGAAGCGAGAAGCGCGTCGAGGCGGACACCATCATCCTGGCCGTCGGGCAGCAGCCCGACACGGCCTGTCTGTCGGCGGACTCGGAGATCGAGATCACGCCGCGCGGGCTGGTGGCGGTGGACCCGCGCACGCTCTCGACGACCCTCCCGGGCGTGTTCTGTGGAGGCGACCTCGCATTCGGCCCGCGCATCGTGATCGAGGCCGTCGCTGACGGAAAGCGCGCCGCGCTCGCGATCCACGAGCACCTCGGCGGCGGAGCCGTGCCCCGAGCGAAGGCGCGCTTCGTTCTCACCGGGCTCGACCGGTCGGGCGATCACTACGACCGGATTCGGCGGCACGAACCGCCGAGCCTGGCCGTGACCAGGCGGACGGGCTTCCGGGAGGTCGAGGAAGCGTATGGAGAGTCGGAAGCCCGCGCTGAAGGCTCCCGCTGCCTGCAGTGCAACGTGCAGACGGTCTTCGACTCGGAACGATGCATCCTGTGCAGCGCCTGCGTGGAGATCTGTCCGGAGGCCTGCCTGACGCTCGTACCCGTGTCGCAACTGCGTGGCGGAGTGGAATTGGACGGCGTCCGCCAGGCCCTCGACGCGGGCGAGGATGCCGGCGCGATCGTGAAGGACGAGGAGCGCTGCATCCGCTGCGGCCTGTGCGCGGTGCGTTGCCCGACCAGGGCGATCACGATGGAGCTGCTCGATCTCGACGAGTCGCCGGTCACGGCGCTCGGTCTGTTCCACGAAGGGATGGGAGAGGCGCGGCGATGAGCGTGACGCCAGACCGCGCGGCAGACGGCGCAAATCGCCGCCAGTTCTTCCTGGCCGGCGTCGTGGCCCTCGGTGTGTCGGTGACCGGATTCGTCGCCAGCACCTTGCGGTTTCTCGTGCCCAACGTGCTCTACGAGCCCCCAGGCCGCTTCACCATCGGCAACCCCGCCGACTTTCCGCCGGGCTCGGTCACCTTCCTCGAAGACCGTCGTCTGTTCGTGTTCAACACGGCCGAGGGCTTCTACGGCGTCTCGTCGGTCTGCACGCACCTCGGATGCAACGTCAAGCGAGGGGGGCCGGGATTCCAGTGCCCGTGCCACGGGAGCCAGTTCGACGACAGCGGCCGCGTCGCACGCGGGCCGGCCCCCACGCCGCTCGCCTGGTATGCGCTCAGTCTCTCGGCGCGCGGCGAACTGGTCGTGGACGTGGATCGAACCGTTGGGCCGGACTTCCGGCTGCGGGTGTGAGTCTCTCGCGCCCCGAACACTCGAACGCGTCTCGCGGAGCAACCAGTGACTGAGACGATCGTCCGCCGAACGGCGGGATGGCTCACGGCGATCGGAAGATCGGTGGCTCGAATCGGCTGGCCGCGTACCGACAAGGACCGCGCGGCCGTGATGATCTCCAGCCTGTTCCTCCACATCCATCCGGCGCGCGTCAGTCGGCACGCGCTGCGGCCTCGCGCCACGCTCGGGCTCGGCCTGGTCTCGGCGGTGCTCTTCGGGGTGCTCACGGTTACCGGGCTCGCCCTGATGCTCTATTACGTCCCGTATCCCAACGAGGCGTACCGGAGCATGAAGGATCTGCAGTTCGTCGTGACCTTCGGTGTGGTGCTCCGCAACATGCACCGCTGGTCGGCCCACGCGATGGTGGCCGTCGTCTTCCTGCACCTGTGCCGGGTGTTCTGGACGGGCTCCTACAAGGCGCCTCGCGAGTTCAACTGGATCGTCGGCGTCTCTCTGCTGCTCCTGACCCTGGCCCTCTCGTTCACCGGCTACCTGTTGCCGTGGGATCAGCTCGCCTACTGGGCGATCACCGTCGGGTCGAGCATCGCCGCGTACACACCGCTCGTCGGCCGCGAGGTCAAGTTCCTGCTGCTCGGAGGTCACGTCATCGGGCCGATGACGCTGCTGCGCTTCTACGTCTTCCACTGCGTGGTGCTGCCAGGCCTGGTCGTGATGCTGGTGTCACTCCACATCTGGCGCGTGCGGAAGGACGGCCTCAGCGGCCCCACGGTCACGGTGGCACCGGTGGAAGAGACGGGCGGGGTGTTCCCGCCGTCGACGAAGACCTACGGCCTGATGGCACTCACCAGGCGGCCGTCGGCGTCGGTGGCGGCGCGCGATCCGCACGACGAAGTGTTCGCCTGGCCGCACCTGTTGTACCGCGAGTTGCTGGTGACGCTCGCGGTCGTCGTCGCGCTCCACATCGTGTCGCTGCTGTTCAATGCGCCGCTCGAGGAGATGGCCGATCCGACCCGGACCCCCAACCCCGCCAAGGCGCCCTGGTACTTCCTCGGCCTCCAGGAACTCGTCCACTACTCGGCGTTCGTCGGCGGGGTGCTGGTGCCGACCGCGATCGTGGCGGCACTCATCGCGCTGCCGTATCTCGACCGGAACCCGCATGGTGCCGGCGTCTGGTTCGCTTCGGAGCGTCGTCTCGCCAACACGATCTTCACGGCGATCGTCGCCGTGGCGATCGTCCTGACGGTGGTCGGCACGCTCTTCCGCGGAGCGAACTGGGCCTGGGTGTGGCCATGGTAGCGAGGTTCCACGTTGCGTTTGCCCTGCTGAGCGTCGCGTTCCTGGTGGTCTTCTCGTGGGTGTTTCTCAGCGAATACGGCGCCGAGTGGCGGGCGGTGCAGGCGCGGTTCGGGACCATCGAGCGGTCGCTCAAGAACCCGCACCAGCTCGCGCAGGCGTCACCGGTCGGTGGCCTCCGGCAAGTGTGGCTCGCCGACCTCGGCCGCGTGGACCGCTGCACGACGTGCCACCTGGGAATCGACGACCCCGCGTTCGCATCGGCGCCCCAGCCGTTCCGCACGCACCCGGGCGCGTGGCTGACGACGCACCCGGTCGAGCGCTACGGTTGCACGGTGTGCCACGACGGACAGGGCGAGGCGACCGACTATCGGCACGCCGCACATCAGCCGATCCCGTTCGTTCAGCGGCCCATGCGGACGCTCGAGACCATCGAAGCCACGTGCGGCAGTTGTCACCGGGCCATCGATCCCCCAGATGCCCCGATGCTGCAGACCGGGCGCCGCCTGATCGCGGAATCCGGGTGCGTGAGCTGCCACGAGATTCCCGGCTTCGAGTCGACGACGTTCAGCGGCCCGGCGCTCGACAGCCTCGCCTACAAGGTGCGGCCCGGCTGGCTGCAGGGCTGGCTGCGGGATCCCAAGTCGTATCTGCCCCATTCGAAGATGGGGAATTTCAGGCTGACCGCGACCGAGGTCACCGGCCTCCAGGCGCTGCTCCTGTCCCAGCGCGACACGTTACCCGCCGACAGCACCGCGATTGACTGGAAGAAAGGGGACACCGCCAAGGGCAAGGCGCTCTTCGGCGAGCTGCGCTGCGTGACCTGCCACGCGGTCGAGGGGCGGGGCGGCACCACGGGGCCAGAACTGACGCGAATAGGGGACAAGGTGCGTCGCGACTGGCTCTTCGGCTTCCTGAAGGATCCGCACCGCGACCAGCCGCAGACCGCGATGCTCCAGTACCGCCTCACCGATGACCAACTGCGCGACCTGACGGCGTTCCTCCTGGACGAATACAAGACGGGCACCGAGCCGGAAACCGCGTCGGCGCCGTACCAGGACGCACCTACCGTTGCCGCCGGGCGGGCTGTCTTCGTGCGGCGCGGCTGCTACAGCTGCCACCGGCTCGCCGGCATTCGAGCGACCGGTAGAATCGGACCGAGCCTGGCTGGAGTCGCCGACCGTGACCCCGACGAGGAGACCTACGGTTCATCGAGCGTTCGACACTCGACCGACAACTACATCTACCTGAAGGTGCTGAAGCCGGACGCGCTCGGTTCTCCATCCCTGATGCCGACTTTTGGGTTTGCTCCAGGGGACGCGGCAGCCGTCGCCGTGGCGCTTGCGAGCCTCCGCAAGGGCGACCTTCCGGCATCCCGTGTGCAGCAGGCCATTCCACCGAAGCCCTACCAGCTTCGCGGACCGTTCGGCGATCTGGCTACCCGGTATCGATGCCTGAGTTGCCACAGCATCGACGGATCCGGCGGCACGCTCTCAACCGTGCCGCTCGACCGGATCGGCAGCCAGTTGCGGCGAGACTACCTGGCGTCGTACCTGCTCAACCCGGGCGCGGTCCGGGTCAGCCTCGAGGCGCGGATGCCGCAGTTTCACATGTTGCCGACCGAGGCGTCTGCCATCGCCGACTACGCCGCGGCCGTGTTCCTCGATGACACACTCGACCGCTACGACGCGAACTTCACGGCCGAGGACGGCCGCCGCGGGGGCGCCCTGTACCGACAGTTGGGATGCGTGGGGTGCCACCAGATCAACTCACAGGGCGGATACGTTGGGCCCGACCTGTCCGACACTGGCGCGCGGTTGCGGCCCGGGTGGATCGACGCGTGGCTGATGCACCCGGCTCAGTACAAGCCGGGCACGCTGCAGCCCGACTACGGGCTGTCAGCGGCGGACTCGCGATCGCTGACGGCGTACTTGAGCGGCCTGCACGCGCCGGCGGCCAAGGTCGTGCCTGGCCGGGCTCGAACCTCGGCTCGCGGCCTGTCCGATTGGACTCGGCCGAACGGAACACAGTAGGAGGTCTCGTGCGAGTCTTGCGCCTGATCGCGGCGATGGCGATAGTGGTGCCTGGCGCTGCGGGATGCCACGGGAAGGGCGCCGTCCAGATGACGGACCCGATGCTCGAGGCCCTGCGCGCGCAGTCGCGAGAGGCGGGCCTCGGTTACGCGGAGGCGCAGGGCAAGCACCTGTTCGATCGCTACTGCGCCACGTGCCACGGCGACGGCGGGAAGGGCGACGGTCAGAACGCCTCGAATCTCACGCCGCCGCCGCCCGACCTCACTGCCCCGAAGCGGCCGCCCGATCAGGGCGACCTGCGCAAAGTGATCGCGGAAGGCAGCGCGGCCATGGGCCGCTCGCCGCTCTCACCGCCATATGGCCGGAGCCTCAGCGCCCAGGAGATCGATTACCTGACGCTGTACTGCCGGGCGCTCGCACGCCCCGCCCCGAAGAAGCAGGGCGGTGGCGGCTGAGCGAAGGTGAGTGAACTGAATTCAGTGCAGCAGATCCTCGATCGGAATCAGTGACAGCGCCTCAGAACGCGTGCCCTGCTAGTCCGGGATCCCACCGCTCGGCACCGGGTTGGCTGGCCACACCTCGAGGAACTGGACGGTCGTGGCGCGGCCCCCGTAGCCAAGGCTGTAGATGTCGTAGGCGTGCCATGCGCCGTCGATGACGATCGTCAGCTTGTCGCAGGAAATGGCACCCGACGGGTTCTGCTGGCGCCCTGCCTGGAAGCCGCCCAGTTGCAGGTGCCAAATCGTCCGGAGCAGCAACTGCTCGGCCGCGGCAACCGCCTCACCCTCGGTCCCGAAGACGGCCGTGTACTGCGGGAACTCCTTCGCGGTCGCGTAGACGATGTCGCTGGCTCGTTGGGCTGTCAGCGGCCCGCCCGGGACGTGGTTGCCGCTCGGCGGCGGCGTCGTGACCGACACGGGCGTGACGAAGTTCTGCGTCTGCGTCCACGGACTCGTGTGCTGGCCGTCCGAGGCCTGCGCGCGCCAGTACCAGACGGTCCCTGCCACGAGTGCGGACGGCGGCGCGTACGACGTCTGGTTCGACTGCTCGGCGACCGCGCCCGACATGACGTTCGACACGAACATGTAATCGCGGCTCACCTGGAATTGGTACGAAATCGCGCCGGCGGGCCCCGACCGGCTGGCGTTGTTGATCAGCAGGGTCGGCTGCGCATTCGCCGTCGTCACGCCGTTGATGGGCGAGACCGCGGTGGGCGCATTGACCGCCACCGGCGTCGCGCGCCTCAGTGTCTCGGTGCCGTTCACCGGGCCGAAGCACGTGGTGCCGGAGTAGGTGATAGGGAGCGTTTCGCCGCTGACTGTGCCGGTTCCGCTCAGTGTGAAGGCGCACACCGAGAGGCCGGTCGCCGTGCCCGATCCGCTCGCGGTCACGGTCACCTTTGACCCGTTGAGCTGACCCTGTCCCGAGCCCGTGACGGTGTAGGGGCCGCACACGGCCGAAAAGTCACCCGCGATCGACGTCGCCGTCTGGCTCGTCACCTGCCACTGGAAGTTTCCGCACGACGTCGGCGAACTTGTCGGAGACGTGCCGGTGGCCGACGTCCATGTCCCCGTATATGACGGCGCGGCCGGAGTACCCGGCGTCGGGTTGGTGTTGGTTGGGGCTGTCGGGTTGCTCTTCTGCTCGAACGAGCACGCCGTCGCCAGCATGGCCATGGCCGCCAGGGTGATGAGTGCGGATACACGTCTGGTCATCACCAGAGATTATCGGCAGGGGGCGCTGGAGCTTTAGTGGGCATCCGCGCGAGGATCGTCTTCCTGCTGTCTCAAGAAACCTCAGCCGGTGCCGATTAGGCAGAGTACGGCGCATTTGCGCGGTCCGACGTTTGCGAGGAGCGAGTTGTCAGCGGGACGCGGGCCGACGGCCAGCCGGACCTGGGTCGGGCGGCACGGAGTGACCGGTGAGAAAGAACCCGACGGCCAGCCCTCGCCACCATCGGCTCCGGCGGGGCGACAAGTTCCTTGCTCAGGGCCTGCTGAACCAGGCCATCTCCGAGTATTCGCACGCCGTCGAGGCCACGCCCGGGAATTGGGTCGCGGTGGGCACGCTCGCCGATCTCCTGCTGAGGGCCGGAGATATCGAACGCGCGATCGAGCAGTATCTCCGTATCGCCGACTACCTCCATTCGCACGGCGTGCTGCCGAAAGCAGCCGCTGTCTACGGGAGGATCCTCAAGCTCAGGCCGGACGTCGAGCACGCGCAGATGAGGTCGGCGGACATCTCGGTTGTCCAGGGTTCGCTCGTCGAGGCCAAGCGGCTGTTGACGGCGGTCGCGGCGAGCCGGCTGGGGCGTGGCGATCGGCACGGTGCGATCGAGATTCTCCATCGGATCGGCGAGTTGGACCCGGATGACCTGGCCGCGGGCGTTGCCGCCCCAGTCGCGGGTGGTGCGATCGGCGACACGCAGGTGGCGATCGAGCGCCTGGTTTCGCTTTCGGACCGGTTCCGCCAGCGTGGCGACCTCGCGGGGAGCCTTGGGGCGCTCGAGGAGGCCGCGAGGCTCGATGCGGAGAACACTGCCGTCGTCGGGGCGTTGGTCGCCCTGTGCATCGAGACCGGTGAACTGGACCGTGCGGTCGGGTACGCGTCCGGTTCCAGAGAATTCCGAACGATCGCCGCGGCGCTGATGGCAGCGGACCGCCCTGCGGACGCGCTCGCGGTACTCGAGCAGGCGCTCGAACGCGACCCGTCCGACGACGAGACGCGCCTCCTGATCGTCCGAGAGAGAATCCGTACCGGAGACCTCGACGGAGCCCGCGCGCGCCTGCCAGGTGATCCGAGCCAACCGGACCTTCTGCTCTGCCGGGCCGAGATCGAGCTGCTGTCCGGGAACGCCGGCGGAGTTCGCACGCTGGCGCAGCGCGTGATCGCAGCCGACCCCGCGCGTCGGGGGGAATTGATCCAGCTCGGCCTGCGTCTCGGTGAGCGCGCCGCGGACGCCGCGTTCGAGTGCGTGGATGTCGGAACCGACGCCGCGTTGGAGGAGCACAATTGGTCCGATGCCGCCTCGGCGCTCCACGAGTTCGTGGTGGCGGTACCGCCCCACGTCCCGGCGCTGATGAAGCTGGTGGAGGTGTGCGTCGATGGCCGGCTGGACGAGATGCTGCACGACACCCAGGCGCGGCTGGCGGAGGTCTACCTGCTCGCTGGCCGGGCCGGTGAGGCGCGGGTCATCGCCGAGGATCTTCTGGTGCACGAACCGTCGAAGCCGGCGAACGTCGAACGGCTTCGTCGGGCACTGACGCTGCTCGGCGAGTCGGATCCAGACGCCTGCATCGCCGAACAGCTGAACGCCGATCCGGTGTCCGCGATGTTCGGCGATCCCGGCGGGGCCGCCGTGCGGGCGCCCGCAGCGCCAGAGGCGCTCAGCGCGCCGACCGTCCGGACCGAGGACAAGGCGCCGGCCACGAGCGAGTCGAGATCGCCGCGAAAGGACACCCGCGGTGGCAAGCCGCGCCCGGGACGTGTGCCGGCCGCGACGGAACAGTACCGCGACGCGCTCGGTCTGTGCAAAGCCGGACGGACTGAGGAGGCCATCGCGGCGCTGAAGGAGGCGGTGCGATCGCCGCGTCATCGGTTCGAGTCCGCCAGGCTCCTGGCCACGATCTATTGCGAGGGCGGCAAGCTTCACGACGCGATCGAATGGTACGAGCGCGCGACCCAGGCGTCGCCTGGCCCGGAAGCCACGCACGACGTGCTCTACGACCTGGGGTGCACGCTGGTGACGGCCGGCGAGTCGGACCGGGCGCTCGCCATCTTCCTCGAATTGCAGGCGGAGGCTCCAGGCTACAGGGACGTGTCGAAGCAGCTCGAGGGCCTCTTGCGGCGTGCGAGAGGCTAGTGTCGGTCGGATTCCACAACGATGGCCGCATGGTTGCGCCGGTGGAAGGCGGACCACGGGAGGAGGAGTGGCGTGCTCGAAGTCGCTGAACGGGTGTCGGCAACCACGCAGGAACTGTTCGCGTCGATGATGGGTCTTCAGGCGAAGGAGGGCCCGTTGATCGACCTGCCCAACACTGAAGCCAGCACGGAAATCGTCGCTTTCGTGGGCCTGTCGGGAAGCTCCGCGGGCATGGTGGGCGTGTACTCCTCGAGTGCTCTCGCCTGCCACATCGCGGGAGCCCTGCTCGGCGAAGAACGCCACGAGGTGGACGACGAGGTGCGCGATGCGTTCGGTGAGGTGGCCAACATCATTGCCGGCAACGTCGCGATTGTGCTCGGCGACATGGGCGAGACCATCCAACTCTCGCTTCCCACGGTCATCGTCGGCAAATTCCTGGTGACTTCGATTCTCAACACCGTCCCGCCGCGCCGCGCGAGGAAATTCAGCGTGGACGGCGAGGATCTGTACGTCGAGCTCGCGCTTCGGCGTGGCGAGGACTGACATGGATATCCTCATCGTGGACGATTCGGTGACGACCAGGAAGGTCATCAAGCGCAGCCTGGTCAACAGCGGGATCCGAGACGACCAGATCGGCGAGGCGGGCGACGGCCTCGCTGCCCTCGAGGTGCTGCAGGCGCAGCAGGCCCCCATCCTGGTGCTGTGCGACGTGAACATGCCGAGGATGAGCGGGGAGATCCTGCTGGAGAAGGCCGCCGCTCTCCCGGAGAAGCACGTCTTCGTGATGGTGACGAGCGTCGCCACGGCCCGCAAGAAGCTCGAGCTCATGCGATTGGGCGCGCAGAAGATCGTCCCGAAACCGTTCGACCCGACAATGCTCGCCGACGTGATCGGGCCGTACCTGCGGCACGAGGTCCAATCGGCGGCGGAGCAGGCCGAGGCAGAGCCGCCGCAGACGCCCCTGCCGGACGGAGCCGCGCTGACGACGCTCGGCCTGGCTGCCCTTCAGTCGGTCCTCGAACAGATGGCGTTCACCGAGGTGATCGTCGTGAGCGACGAGCCGCCGACGACGATCCTGTTCGGCGCCAGCGTCCGGCTGGATGCCGACATGAAACGGTGGATCGTGCGCCTCGCGACTGATGCGCGTGCCGCAGGCGAACTGTCGAATCGCATCACCGGCCAGGACCCGGGCGAGGACGAGGGCCTGCGCCTCGACGCGATGAGGGAACTCGTGAACATGGTGGGCGGCGACCTCGTCAACCGGACGGTTGCACGCTTCGACGGTGCCACGCCGTCGCTGCCAACCTCGAGCGTCCTGCCGGCGGGCGCGGTCCGGCCGGGCACGATGCGCGGACTGCGCCTCGTGCCGGGTGGACACCACGTCTGGCTCGGCGTCGAACGGCTGCCCTGACACGGCCGACAGCACCTCCGCGTTCTGGGCGTCGTGGGGGTCGAGGCGAGTTGGAAATCGGACTCGTCGTGTTCGCTTTTCGCGCGAACGGCCGATAGACTACTCGGGCCGCTTTGGGAAGCCGCGCCACGGGGCGCGAGCGGGGGCTCGAGGGCGCCGCGATGAGACGGGTTGTCCGGCCCGAATACACCGCCGACTATCTGGCCTTGGCCTACGGGCTGGCCTATTGCGGCTGGCTCTGCGTCCGAACGCCCGGAACGCCGGCCACCCTCTTCGTTGCTGAAGTCGCCTTCTACCCCCTCGGGCTGGCCGTCGGCTGGCTGTACCTCCGAAACGCCGGCGTGCCGGGTCTGGAACGCCGAACCCGTCTTGGCTGGACGCTCCTCGGCTTCGGCGCCTTCGTCCTCTGGATTCTCGGCGCCACGTGGTCGAGTTTCATTGGCTCGGTCGGCAGCGCGACGGATCCCGCCTGGGATGGCCCGCTGGAAATCCTCCAACAGCTCCTCCTGGTTGCTGCGTTTCTGGTCTTTCCCGGACGCACGGTGACCTCTCGTGGCAGAAGACGTCTCGCGGCGGACTTCGGGCTGATCCTGGTCGCCGGCTTCGTGCTGGCCTATCACTACGGCACGCGCGCCGCAGCCCGGGCTTCGCCGGCGAGCCCCTCGGAAGTGGCGTACGTGCAGTCCGTGCTCGACTGGGTGGTGTTCGTCGCCTTGGCGGTGGGCGTGCTGCAGAAACGGGAGGGCGCGACGCGCGGCGCCTTCCTGTGGTTGCTGGTGGCCAACACGCTGTACCTGGCCGCCAATTACCAGTTGGCGGGAACGCCCACCTATCATTCTGGCGACAGCGTGGACGGGATCTGGTTCGCTGCCTGGGCCTGTCGGTGGACGGCCGCCCGATCTGCGTGGCACCGCTATCGAGCGGCGCCGGTCACGAGCCTTCGCGCTGCCGACACGCCGGTCAGCGACCTCCGTGGCGGCCTGTTCTCGTACGCGCTCGTCGCGGGAACGTTTGCGCTTCTCGTCGGACGGGTGACGTTCGGCGAACGCGAGCACCTCGAGATGTTCGTGCTCTCGGCCACGGTCATGGCCGGCTTGCTTCTGATCAGGCAGGTGGTGGAACTGCGCGAGAACCGGCGTGTCTTCGAAGGTCATCTCGCGCAGGAGGCCCGTTTTCGCTCCCTCGTCCAGAACGCGTCGGACGTTGTGCTGATCATCGATGAACGCGAATGCGTGTCGTACGTCAGCGCTTCGGCAGATCGCATACTTGGCCCACGCGCCATCGTCCCGGGAGTTCGCCTGGCCGACCTCCTTCCGAACGAGGATGTCGCGGACCTCGCGGCCACCTTCGCCAAGGCTCCGGGGGGCGTGGCCCGGCGGCAGACGAGGCTGCGCGCCGCCAGCGGCGAATGGCGTGCCGTCGAAATCGCGGCCACCGACTTGCGGGCCGATCCGGCCGTCGGCGGAATCGTGCTCAACTGTCGCGACGTGACCGAGCGCAGCGAACTCGAGGACCAGCTCCGCCAGGCGCAGAAGCTCGATGCCGTCGGCCATCTCGCGGGCGGATTGGCTCACGACTTCAACAACGTGTTGACGGTCATCCGCGGGTACGCCCAGTTGGTCCGCGACGACTTCCCGCCGTCGTCTCGGGCGGGAATGGATCTTCAGAACATCGAAGAGGCCGTCGACCGTGCCGCGGCCGTGACCCAGAAACTGCTGGCCTTCAGCCGGGAGCAGGCCGTTCACCGAACCGTGCTGGATCTGAATGCGGTGCTGCGCGGACTCAGTCCGCTGCTACGGCAGTTGCTGACGGATCGAATCGAGGTGGACATCGACTTCGGGGTCGGGCTGTGGACCATCAGGGCCGACCAGAGCCAGATGGAACAGGTCATCGTCAACCTGGTCAGCAACGCGCGTGACGCGATGCCGCAGGGTGGCCGCGTGCGAATCAGCACCGCCAATCGCATTCTCACCGCACCGATGCCGGCAACCGGTGGCTTGCCGGCGGGCGATTACATCGCTCTCGTCGTCAGTGACCAGGGCACCGGGATGTCGGACGAGGTGCGCGAGCGCATCTTCGAGCCGTTCTTCTCGACCAAGCCGAAGGATGAGGGTCTCGGACTTGGGCTCGCGATGGTCCACGGCATCGTCACCCACTCCGGAGGACGCGTGGTCGTCGAGAGCGCCGTGGGCCGCGGCACGACGTGCACGATCCTGCTTCCGCGCGGCGTGGAGGACCGCGCGTCATGATTCCGCGGGTGCGGGCGGCGCTTTGTTCCCCCTACCTGGGCGATGGCGTGGCCGCGCTGTACGCCGTGGCGTATCTCGCCTGGGCAGCCGTGCACGAGTCCGGGACGCCGCTGAACGACTTCATCGCCGACGCCGCGTTCTACCCGTTGGGCTTGACGGTGTGCTGGCTGGCCTTGCGCAACGCCCGCGCCGCTTCGCGCACGGGCCTGGGCGTTCGTGACAGCGTGGCGTGGCGTTTGCTCGCGGCCTCTGCGCTGACGCTTTGGATCAGTGGCACGGCCTGGGCCAACCTCGTGAAGCTCACCGGGCTGACCAGCACGCCGGGCTGGATCCACGGCCTGGAGTATCTCCAGCTGTCCCTGACCATCGCGGCCTGCCTGACGTTTCCTGCCCGCCGGCCCGTCCCGCGGGCACGCGTCCGCTTCTGGCTGGATGTCGCCTTGATGCTCGTCGCGTCGGGTGCGCTCGCCGCGCTCTACCGAAGCTCCGTGATCGCACCCGTGTCGAATGTCGAGTGGCTGAACTTGGTGATCGTGCGGGCGGCGCTCGACTGGGGTGTGTTCTTCACGCTCGCCGTGGGGGTCTTCCACAAGCGCGACCGCACAATCCGCGTGGTCGCGGCTTGCCTGCTCGCCGCGAACATCTGCGTGCTGATGGCCAACTGGCTGCTCACGACGCTGCCGAGCTATCGGGCCGGGAACCCGGTCGATGCCCTGTGGTTCTCCGCGTGGGTCTTGAAGGCCGCTGCGGCCCGATACGCGTGGCATCGGTATCGCCTGGGGCGCGGCCGCGACGAGAGCGACGATGACAGTGAGTTCCGCGGGGCAGCCCTGCCCCGGGCCATCGTGGCAACGGCGTTCGTGCTGCTCGTCTACGAGGTATTCACCGATCCGTCTGGAGCCATCCGGGTCTTCGTGTACGCGGCGGCCGCGATGGGCACGCTCCTGGTCTCGAGACAGGTGGCCGAACTGCGCGAGAGCCGACGATTGTTCGAGGACCAGCTCGCGCTGGAGGCACGGTTTCGGTCCCTCATCCAGAACTCGTCGGACATCGTCCTGGTGATCGGCGATGAGGGCCGCATCTCGTACGTCAGCCCGTCCGCCTCGCACGCCCTGGGGAACGGTGCGATCGAAGTCGGTTCCGCGCTCCGCGATCTCGTTCCGGCCGACGACCTGGCGGGGCTGGCCCCGCTGTTGGACGGAACGCTCCGCGACTCGAATCGCCTCGCGTGCCGTATGAGGACCGCCACTGGCGGATGGCGCGACATCGAGATGCTGTCGACCGACCTGCGATCGGACCCGGCCGTCGGCGGCTTTGTGCTGAACGGCCGCGACGTCACCGACCGTAACGATGTGGAGCGCAAACTGCGTCACACGCAGAAGCTCGAGGCGATCAGCCATTTGGCGGGCGGCATCGCACACGACTTCAACAATGCCCTGACGGCCATCCGGGGGTCCACCGAGCTCCTGCTCGAAGAGGTGCCGCCGACATCGTCAACGGCGGCGGACCTCGGGAACATCACAGAGGCGGTCGACCGGGCGGCGGCGGTGACCGGGCAGCTGCTGGCGTTCAGCCGACGACAGGCCGTTCAACGCAAGGTCCTCGATTTCAACATGGTTCTGGCAGGCCTCGGGCCACTCCTGCGTCAACTCGTGACCGATCGCATCGAGGTTCGGCTTCAATGCAGCCCGTCGCTCTGGCCGATCAAAGCCGACCCTGGGCAGCTCGAACAGGTGATCATCAACCTGGCCACGAACGCCCGCGACGCCATGCCCCGGGGTGGCAGCCTGCGCATCACGACCACGAACCGGACCATCACCGCACCGTCCCTCGACATCAGGGGGGCAGAAGCCGGGGAGTATGTTTCAATCATCGTCAGCGACGATGGCGTGGGGATGTCGGAGACGGTCAGGCTCAGGATCTTCGAGCCGTTCTTCTCCACGAAGTCCAGGGACAAGGGCATGGGACTGGGCCTTGCGATGGTGCAGAGGATCGTCGCCCAGTCCGACGGGCACATCGCCGTCGAGAGCACCGAGGGCCAGGGCACGGCGTTCACTATCCTGTTCCCGCGAACCATGGACGCACCCGAGGTCTCTGCCGACACGCCGCCACCGCCAGGCCTCGTGCGCGCACGGCGCCGGGTGCTGCTCGTCGACGATGAGCCTGGCGTGCGGACGGTGGTGCGTCGCATGCTCGAGCGCGCCGGGTACCAGGTACTGGATGCCGCCGGAGGCCGGGAAGCGCTGGCGATTCTCGACGCCGAATCGACCGCGGTCGACCTGCTGCTGACCGATCTCGTGATGCCGGAGATGGACGGCCGGCAATTGATCGCGCGCTTCCGGGAACGCTGTCCGACCACGCCGATCGTCTGCATGACGGGGTTCGCGGGTGAGCCGATCGGTGGCGACGGGGCCGACATCGCCACGACGGTCGTGACCAAACCGTTCTCCTCCGACACGCTGGTGCGCGTCGTCTCGGAGGCGGTGGGGCCATGACCGGCGACGGCCGCCGAGTGCGGATTGTGGCCGTAGTTGCGAGTCGAAGTGCTAGGGTTTCTCCCCGACGGCCGCGTAGTCCATGTAGGTGAACAACTGCCCGTTGAGCACGTCCACGTTGCGGTTGAACTCCTCGGCGATCTCGCGGAGTGATGGGTCAACGCCGCCAACGGCGAGCGAGAGAGGATGCAGCTTCGCTTCAACCGGGTAGGGCGAGCGGTAGCGGATGTCCACGTTCCCGAAGCCGCGGGCCACGAGCAGGAAGCGCAGCGTGTCAGGGTGGATCGGGCGCACGTGCGTGATGTCCCGGATGTAGCTCGAGAAGAACGCCGCCCAGCACGCCGGGTTCACGGTTTCGAGCACGACGCGTCCACCAGGCCGAAGCTTGGCACGCACGAGATCGAGGAGGTGGAGCAGCCGGTCGGGCGGCAGATGTTCGACGACCTGCGCGGCGAACACGGCCCCCACCGACTCGTCGGGCAGCGCCGCGAGGAAGTCCAGGCCGTCGGCCTGCGTGACGTCGAGGCCGAGCGCGTGACACCGCGCCACCATCTCCATGTTCAGGTCGACGCCGCGCGCCGTGATGCCGTGCTCCTTCAGCGCCTGCAGGAACTCGCCCCGCCCGCACCCCAGATCGACGACATCTCCGGCCTCGGAGAGCAGCGGCAGGTAGTCGGCCAGGCGATCCTTGATGTCCTCGACCGAGCCCCGGTACAGGTCCTCGAAGCCGGCGTAGGTCCGCGAATCGGCGTCGCTGGCGAGCTGCTCGCGCGAGGAGGGAGATACGACGGGCGGGACGCCCGTCCCACTCTGTGGGGAGGACAGGCTCGTTCCCGGCGGGACGCCCGTCCCACTCTGTGGGACCGACGGACTCGACGCCACCGTGTAACTCTTCTCGCTTGCCGGCCGGGCGAGCCGCAACTCCTGCTCGATGCGCGCGCGCAGTTCGGCAAACCTCGTGTCGAGGCGTTGATCGCGAAACTGGGACTGCTCGCGGCGCTTCAATAGTTCGTCGCCGAACGCGTTCAATCCGGCCGCGAGGCCTTCGGTGCGACGTTCGAGTTCATGGCGCTGGACGGCGATCTCGTAGCGGTCCTTCGTATCGACGTAGAGCGTGACCTGCTGGAGATAGTGGATGAGGCGTGACTGGAGTCGAACGAGCGCCCCGAACTCGTCGGTGATCCGGTCCGCCATGGCCGCCACGGCCGCCGCCGATTCGTCGCCGCGCGTGGCGTTGCGGACGGCGTGCTGAACGACCGCGGCGTTGAAAGCCTGCTGCTGCTGGAGCATCGGCCCGATCAGCCGCCAGACGAAACCCGCGACCCGCGCCTTCCAGCCGTCGAACGGCACGGGCTGCGCCGGAACGATCGTCTGCAACTCCTGGAGCGATGACAGCTGCGAATGATCGGGCGGAGGCGGAAGAGGCGGCAGGGAAGGCGGCTTGGTGAGTGCCGCGTCCACGCCGCCAAGGGCGTCGTTGTAGAGACGATCGGCCTGCTCGCGCTCGCCCTTCAGGCGAACGAGATCGGCGTCGGAGACGCTGCGGTTGTACACGTGTGGCTCTCTCCTGGTCGACAGCGACAGACTATCATGGCTCGGGGCGCGGGGCGCGGGGCTCCAGGCCGGCCGCGCTCGGAGCGAGGCCCGTGTCTCTGAGGCGAAGAGTGCGAGAATGGCCCGGATGAAGGTGCGGTGCCTGTCGATTCACGCCGACTATCGCTGCCGCCACTCGGGTGCGTGCTGCACGTCCGGATGGGCCATCCCGGTCGAGCGCGGGTTGCTGCCCAGGCTCACGAGCGCAATCGACGCCGGTCGTCTGGTCGTGCCGTCCGCGCCGAGCGGGACTCCGTCGCCGTTCCTCGTGCCCGACCACGCACCGGCAGAGGTCGCGGCCGTGCTGCGGACAGATGCGGCGGGCACCTGCTCGTTCTACCGTCGTGGCGACGGCCTGTGCGCGATCCAGCACGCGCTCGGCCACGGTAGCCTCCCGGCATCCTGCCAGCACTTCCCTCGTGTGTGTCTCCTCGAGCCGGATGTGGTGTGGGTCACGCTTTCCCACTACTGCCCCACGGCGGTCGATCTGCTCTTCCGGACCGACGTCGAGCTGTCAGTCGTCGAGGCTCCCTCCACGCTCAATGGAAACGAGATCGAGGTCGAAGGGCTGGACGCGCGAGAGACTTTTCCGCCGCTCGTTCGTCCCGGCCTGCTCGCGGATCGCGAGATCTATCACGCCTGGGAGCGTTTCTTCATCGAGGCGCTCGGCGAGGACGCCACGCCGGAGCGCGCCCTTGCACGGGTATCACAGGTGACCGAGCGATTGCGTCGTTGGCAGCCCGGACCGACCGCGCTTCCGGAGGCGCTCGATTCGGCGATCGCTGACGTGGGTGATCCCATCGCCGACCAACCGGCCGCATCGCCGCCCGCGCGCCCCCCATCGCAAGCGGTCATCAACTCCTATCGGCTGGTCTGCTCCGCGATTCCCGACAAGACGATGGGCGATGGCCCGTCGTTCGATCTGGAGAAGGCCTTGACGGAGAACGTCGATCCTTCCTGGCCGGCGTTCTCACGCGCGATTGCCAATTACGTCGCGTCGAAAGCCTTCGCCAACTGGAGTGCGTATCAGGGTCACGGCCTCCGCACGGTGGTGCGCTCGGTGGAAGTTGCTCTCGATGTGTTGCGCCTGGAGGCGGCAAGGCAATGCGCATCGGCCGGCCGGCCGCTCGACGCGGACCTCCTGCGCAACGCCTTCCGCGCGGCCGACCTGCTCCTCCTCCACCTCGTCTCCCCGGAGCAACTGGCCGATCGGCTCCGCATCATCGAGAACGAGCGCACATAGCACTTGGCACTTTGCACGTCTCCATCACCGCGTCAGTACCTCCAACTCCTCACATCCGCCCCGGGCGGCGCGGACAGCAGAATCCGTTCGACGATCTTCGGCGCGAACATCTGGGCGTAGCGCAGCCGCGAGATCGCGTTCGGCTGCGTGTGGTCACCGTTCCAGCAGTGTTCGGCACGCGCGCCGTAGTCGACCTCGCCCTCGTAGGGTGGCGTCGTGGTGGTCTTCAGGAATTCCTCGACGAGGTACACGGCGTTGTTGAGGTGGTAGTTGTCCGCTTCGCCGACGTAGATGTGGATCTTGCCACGGAGTTTCGGTCCGATCTTCGCCCAGTCGCGCTGCAGGATGTGGCCGATGTCGTAGTGGTCGCGCCAGTACGCCGCGACGCCGGCATCGATGATGCCCGTGCGCTTGTCCCAGATCGGCTTCGGGTAGCCGTCGGGGCCGACCGGTGAGAAGACCGCCTGCCAGATGTCCCACTGCCCGCCCGATCGCCCCTTGTCACCGAGCACGAGTTCCAGCCGGTTCATCGCCTCGATAGTCGTACTGATATGTCCCAGGTAATTGCGCAGGCCAGGCCGCGGGACCCTCCGCCACGGCCCTTCCGTGAAGTACGCGTTCTTGTCCTTGTAGATGTCGATGACGGTGTACTGGCGGAAGTCGATCGGATCGGGACACGCCGCGAAACAGCCGTTGTAGAAATCCGGGTACAGCACCTGGACGCCGAGTGCCTCCCATCCGCCCGTGGAACCGCCGTACATGAACCGCGCCCACCCTTCGCCGAGGCCGCGAAACTGCTTCTCGATCGCCGGGATCAGCTCCTCGTTGATCGCATCGCCGTACGGCCCGAGGTTCTCTGAATTCACCGCGTAGGAGTCGTCGTAGTACGGGTTCGCGTGCTGGATCTGCACGATCAGGAAGCGCGGGAACTTCGGCCCCGTCCAGTCCTTGTAGAACTGGTGGGCGTACTCCTGCTCCGTCTTGTTGTAGCCCGGCCAGTTGAAACGCTCGGAGTGCTCGGGTTTCAGGCTGGGATCCGGCGGCTCTTCGCGGAATCCCTCGAAGGTGTACGGGAAATGACCGTGATCGATGACGAGCGGGTAGCGCGCTTCGGGATGCTGGTCGAAGCCGAACGGCACGAGCACGTGAGCGCCGAGAAACATCGGCCGCCCCCAGAACTTCGTCAGCTTCTCGCTCTGGATGCGGATGTGCCGGATGTACTTGGTCTCCGGCGGATCCGGGATTGGCGGAACCACCTTGTCGAGGGTCAACGCAATCTCGCCGCTGCGCGTCGGGTCGATCCGGATCTTGCGCGGCGAGCTGTACAGGTTGCCAGGCGCACGACTCCACTGTCGTCCTTCACCCCTGTCCATCGGCAGCTTCACCGTGTGGCCGTCGGCCCGATGGAACGTCTCGTAGGGCTGCAGCAGCGCCTGCACGGTATAGGTGCCGGGCGGAACGTGCGAGAGGTCGTCGATGGGATACGCGACCGCGGTCGTGTCGAGGATGGCGGGGACGTTCGGCGTCATTCGATCGACGTCCACGCCGGCGACGATCTGCGTGGTCGGGCTGTCGTTGATCTGGAAGCGCGGCTCGGCGCGGTCGTCGTTCGAGATCATCACCAACAAGCGCCCGTCGATCGGGATCGAGCCCGCCTGCGCCGGCAGGCTCACCACGAACCGAAGGGCCCCGGACGGCCCGCGAGGGTTCACTTGACCCGCCACGCGAAGCCCCATCACGACCACGGCCAGAAGGCCAACAAAGAGGAGAATAGTCACTCGCTGTCTCATCGTGCACCTTGACGGGGGTCAGCCAGATGATCTCACGGCTGGAGGGAGTGGGAAAGCCTCCCGAGCGACTCTGCGGCCGCTGCGAATTCTCTGGAGGACTCCGCTTCGCGCTAGCGCACGCTGTCGAGCGCCTGATCGTAGACCCGCTTCAGTTCAACCGTGCGCCCCATCGGCCCACCTTCGGCCCTGGTCGTCACGATCAGCTGCAGGCCTTCGGCGGCCTTCACGTAGGTCTGGGTGACCTTCATGCCGCCATCCAGCTTCACCTCGGTGACGAGCGAGCGGCCGTCCCACCTGGTCTTCCGCTCGACGGTCGCACCCTCGAACGTCTGCTTCTCCTTGTTGCCGTCCGGCTTCAGCACCACTATCCGGCCCTCGTCGTCGGTCAGGCTGATCGAGTCGGGGTGCTGAACGATGACCAGCGTCTTCGGCGCCGCCAGCAACGCGCGCATCTGCTCGCGGGACGCGCCGCCGCGATCCGCAGGACGGCCCTCGCCGCCGGCCATCCGACCGCCCCGGCCTCCCGCACCGCCGCCCACGCCCCCGCCACGTCCGCCCATGCCGCCGCCCATACCCCCCGGGGGACGGCCGCCGCCGCCCCGTCCGCCTCGACCCTCTCCGCCTTCGCCAGCCCCTCGTGCGGCCTCGGAGGGGTTGTCGCTCTGCCGCGCATTGAAGTCCCAACGACCCGAGAGATTCGCCGGTGCCGACAAAGCGGACTTGGCCGCGTCGTCCTGCGCCGATGCCGTCGGCGCGGCGAGCAGCAGTGCCATGAACGCGACGGCGCAGAGGCTGGGTGTGACTGACAATCTGGAACCGGACACGCGAGGCCTTCCTTCCCGGCAGGGCTGTCTTCAGACTACTACGACTTTCTCCGACCAGGCGATTGTCACAGCAATTTCACGCGTGTCCGGGATTCGGTCGCCGCCATCACGTCGCGGCGGGGCGGAAGGCCGGCC
>DASXVO010000020.1 GCA_036504215.1 Vicinamibacterales bacterium
CGGACGTACGCCGCAGCTCCGATGGCTGGCGGGTACTGGAACAGCAGCGTCTGGGCGTCAGGATCGTCGGCGTCGGGTTCCAGCTTCCATCGGTCGGTCGAGGGCTGCAGGTGCCGGATCTCCTGTTCAAGCGCCGGGCCGAGTACCTGACGGATGTGGTGCTGCGACGCGAGCATCAGGGCTTCGAGCCGCTTTCCGCGCTGCTTGTTGCTGGAAGCGCCCTCAGGAGCGAGAGCGCCGCCGAATCCCAGGAACTCGCGGTCGATGACGATGTCGATGTCCTCGGAGAAGCGCTCGATCAGCTTCCAGCCCTTGGAGAGTGACGTACCGCCTTTGAATGTCAGGTGCGGCCCAGACGAGGGCAGGCGGAACAGGGTGCGGAGTGTCCAGCACACCCAGAGGTCCTTCTCCACGCTGCCGGCGCTGAGCCCGAGTCGTCGGCCCGCCTCTTCGTAGATGACGCGCTGGCGTTCGATAGGCTGCGTGAGGAAAGCATCCATCACTGCACCGAGGAGGTCGCAACTCTGCGCATGACGTCGCCGACCCACGTGGGCGCGTAGCGGAGGTCCTGCTGAAGCTGGCGCTTGTCGGCGTCGGACAGCCGGCGGCGGAGTGTCGCCACCACCTGGTCATCGACATGGTCCCGGCCGAGCCAGCGCACCGCCTGGATGACGGTACCGCTGATTCGGCCGGCTGTTGCCATCTGCCGGGGCGTGGTGTGCCTCAGGATGATCTGCTGTCGGCCAAGCTGCACCCGACGTGACCGGCCGTCGGTCAGAAACGTGAGCCGGACGGGCACCTGATCCGATAAGCCCAGGAGGTTCGCGGCGTGCGCCCCGCTCGCCTGGAGTCGCGCGCCGTCACGCCCGGCCAGGGCCGAGGCCACAGCGTCCGGCGAGGGTGAGAGGTCGCCGAGGCGAGCGTCACGACGTGGCAGGTCGTAGACGCCACGGGCGAGCTTGCGGATCGTGCCGGCTCGGGCATTCCGGCTCAGGGCCAGATCTACGGCGTTGCGCGGGCCGAGGTCGACGAAATCCGCGGGCGTAAAGACAGTCCCCGGCCCATGTCGGCGAATCCTCTCAAGCACCTGGGAGTCCACGGAGGCGGTCTGCTTGCCCATTGTTGACAGAAATATTGGACGTATTTCTGTCAAAAGTCCAGCACAACAGTGATCCCATGGTCAAAGCCGAGTGCTGCGGACGAGCAGTGTGTCGATCAGCACGACCGGAGAGCGGCGAACGGGCGACCCTCTCGCTGCGTCGCCGCCTGGGATGGTTATGATAGGTCGATGAGGCGCCCAGATCAGCATGAAACCGATGCTGCCGGTCAACGGCTGCTGCGCGCGGCGTTCGAGGGGTTCGGCTGGGTCGTGAACGCCATTGAGAACGATTACGGTGCTGACTACGAGGTTGAGATCTTCGAAGGTGGCATATCCACCGGCGCCACCTTCAAGGTTCAACTGAAGAGTTCGGCCGCGACGCAGTACTCGTCTGATGGAACGGTCGTCTCGCAGCCGATCCGGGTCGCAAACGCGAAGTACTTGATGCACGAACTCAGAGTTCCGCCTGTGGTCGTGCACTGCGACGTCACCGGGGGGCATTCGTATTGGCTCCTGCCCCAGCTCGATGCTTCGGTCGTCGGCCGTCTAGATTCGCTCGACGACGACCAATCCGTCACTCTCCACCTCCCTGTCACCAATGAACTGCCTGCTTCCAAAGCCGCGTTCGTTGAAGCGCTCCAACGTGCAGACGCGGCGTTGTCTGTTCGCGCAGCCCGCAGAGTGCGACCAACGTTGGTGGCAGAACTGGACGAGGAGGTACTCGGGAGCGATGCAGACGATGCTATCCGGGCTTTCCAGTCTCACTCGGACGCTCTACGCCTGACGCAGGCGCACGGTCGCGCAGTCGCAGGAAACCTCGACAAGGCCGTCAGCTTGATCGACCAACTGCTGGAGGCTCCTGGAAGTGCTCTCGAGGACAAGTTCAAAGCGTGGCTGATCTGGGAGATGGCGGAACTGAATCGGCAGATTGCCGCCGGCCTCGGTGATCGGAGTCGTGTCGAGACCAGCGACCGGGTCGCCGGAGAACTCCAGGCACTGACGAAAGATGGCACCACCCACCTCAAGTACTACGTGGCCGTGTTCGCGTTCGCTGCCCGCGTAAGCGCGCTGGCGCACGACGCACATGCTCTAGGGATGGCGGAACGAGTCGCGGTACAAGCAAGGGCCACGTTCCTATTGTCACGGCAACAGTTGGACCGTCGGCTTGACTTGACGCTCGCATGAAGCGCCCGAATCGTCAATCGACTACTGCGAACGTGCCAAGCATGGGTGTTGCCAATGGCGTTATCTCGCCTGGCGATGTCGGTCGGAGTGGCATGCCTCAAGTTCGAGCAGGAAGGACGCGAGGACGCGGTTCAGAGCTTGAAGACCTACGGTCTCGATCTGTGCAAGGCTGCCGGCAGGATCGAGAAGCTGACGCGGGATCGCGCACGGATGCGGCAGACTGTGGCCCTGTTCGCCACGATGACGATTCCGGCCTCTAAGCCCGTCAGCAGGCCAGGCTAGCTCGTCGTCCCGAGTGGCCGATTGAAGCCCCTACGCCGCGCGCCTCAGGCCCTCGTTCTGCCGCAACCACCCGTCCAGCTGGTTCCAACTCCTGGAAATCAGGCTCACCACTTACATCAGCAAATTACGCGATTGCCGCTGGCGTCGAGGCTGGCTCTGTGTGCTCGACGACCACTTTGACGCCCAGTGGGTTCGGTTGACGGGCCACGATGGCGACCTCGGGGACGGCTGGCGAATCGTGCGGGTCGCGTTCAGCGCGGTCCCACAGCCCACCACCCCGGGCCCTCCGCCGGCGTCCAATCGCCCCAGGCCAGCCGCTGCAACGCCCCGCCGCACGCTCCGCTGCGGTACAGGTCGCGGACGTCCGCGAACCTCGCGCGGAAGCCGGTCCAGAGCTCGAGCTTCGCATCCGGCGGCCACCACCGACCCTCGGCCCTCTCTGCCTTCGACGTGGCCGCTCCCCGCTCCAGATCGTCCATTCGTCGCGCGAACGCCTGCCACGGGTCGCGGTCGGCTGAGACATCCGGCGACCGCCGGCCGTCCATGAACTCGGCTTCGACCGCGGCCCAGGACGACAGCGCCGCCTCGACGCCCTCCATATACATCGTGTTCCGTTCCTGCGCCCCCTTCGCGCGGGAGTCCGGGTAGGAGTCGTTGCCGTTCAGCCACTCGAGGTGGTGGGTCGTCTCGCGCCACAGCATCACGCGATCGGCTTTGGCGAGCCGGAGCTTCCTCAGATCGACCGGCACGTACAGGCTGGCTGCCATGGCCCCGTGAACTCCCACGTACGAGGCAAAGGAGTCCGTCGCCCACGTCATGGCCCGCGCCTCCGCGTATTTCTCGATCTTCAGCCTCGTTGACAGGCCCGAGCGGAGCTTGCCGACGTCCCCCAGCCGGGCGACCTTCGCAAGGCAGCGGCCATCGATCGACGAGATGAGCGTCTCCACCGCATCCGCAACGTCCCCGGCCCTGCCGGCCGGTCTTGGCGCGGAGGTGGGCGGGGGAAGCAGGCGCGGCGTCGGGGCGTCCCGAACGGGGCCGCTCTGCACGTCGTCGAGTCTTGAGGATCCGTCCTGGCCGCGAGCAGGAAGCCGCCCGGCAGCCGCAGGCATGGCGACAACTGAGAAGACCGCAGCGGCGAGCAGGGCGCCCCGGGTACCGGTCATCGTGTCTCCCGGGCGCGCGGGCCGTCGGGCCCGGCGCGCCACCATGCCAGCAGAGGAATGAAGCCGGGTCCCGCACCTGAGCAACCGGCCCGCTCCGAAACGAAGTCAGGCCGACGCTACTTCTTGTCAGGCTTGCGCGACCAGACGCCGGGGATGGCGCCGGTCAGCTCGTGCGTCACGTACTCGCGGCTGTGCTGCGAGAGGTGCGCGAGGGCGCTCGTCTGGTCCTGGAGCAGGTAGTATCCCTTGCCTGCTTCAACGCTCACCTGGAGGCCGCTCGTCCGCTTGCCAATCTGATCGACGACCAGGTATTCGCCCGGGTCGAGGTAGAAGAAGCCGTAGGTGCCGGCCTTGTTGACCAGCATCACGCGGTCGTTGGCGTGCAGCTTCCGCTGGAACTCGAGCGGCTCGGCATGCTTCTTCCCGGCTTCCAGAGGGCAGACGACGACAATCAGCCCCTTGTCGGGTTTGAGCTCGGGAAGGGGATGGTTCGTCAGCTCGCCGTATTCGAAGTTGTGCTTCGAATCGCGGTCCTTGAGCTTGTCGATCCCGATTTCCTGCCCGGCCTTGAACTCCGCCATCGTCACCCGGTCGCCGAACGTCGCCTTCGCCTTCTCGATCACGGCCTTCGAGTCGTCCTTGCCCACCTCGACCACGTACATCTTCGGGGATCCGTCCGGTGCGGCGATCTCGATGCACATCCAGTAGTTCGCCACGGTGATGTCGGAGAGGATTCCGCCGGCCACGCCGCCCAGCTTGTCCCAGAAGCCGCCGCGCCTCGTGGTGGAGACGTCGAAGATCACCCGACGGACCTGGTCGTAGGTTCCTTCGAACGCCCGATCGCGCGCGCGCCGGCCGGCGTCGAACGTCAACTTCTTCGACGCGTCGTCGAAGGTCAGCTCGCCGTCGAAGTCGAGCAGCCGTGGGTCGGAGGCCTTGTGAGTTTCGAACCTGGTGACTTCAAACGCGTTGACTGGCTTCGGCGGCGCCGTGGCGGCCTTCTTGGGTTCCTGAGCGGCGGGCCGGCCGCACAGGATCAGCACGACGGCAATGAACGGGAGGACAGCTCGGTGAACGGTCATGACTGCTCCTTTGACGAGGCGCGCAACGAACCGCCGGATGACGGCGATCAGATCGTCGACGACGCGATAGAACCGGGGCGACGCGAAACAGACGAACGAACGGATTGGAGAAGGGAGGCCCGAGACCCGCGCCATTCTCTGTTGCGGCCGGCCCGGTGTCAACGGCGGAGCGGGATTCGCCTGGCGTACTTCTCGGCCTGCGGCTTGGCTGCGAAGCGGGGCATCAAGGAGAGTCGCGACGGCCTCACGCCTGAACCCGCGCGGCAACTGTCTCGATCAGAAGCCATCGGCGGCCGAGGCGCCCCCCGATCGGGTACGTGAAGGTCGGCGCATTCAGCGGAAGCGGCGGAGCAGCCGTGCAGTTCGCCGTCGCAAGCCAGGACGACGTCAGGCGGGCCGACAGGCCGGATCTCACCGGCTGGATAGTCGATCTCCGCGAGCGGGCTCGTCGGCTCACGGGTCGGGCTGGCGTGCCAGGACTCCGGACAGGCGTTCCCAGATGAAGGCGAGGGCGAGCTGAACTCCTGCTACCATCGAGCCATGGCCGAGACGAGCGTCGGCAGGAGGCGGTGCGACGGCCACGATCCGGCTGCTCTGCAGCGCACGACGGCGCGTACTCACGTGAGCCGCAACTCGAGGACCTCGCCCGACTCGGCCGGGCACCGAACGTCCACCATGTCCGCTGCGTGCTGATCGGCGGGTTTGCCGTGATCGCGCACGGCGGTGCGCGCACCATCAAGGACATCGACCTCCTCGTCGATCCGTCTCCAGACAACGTCGCCAGGGTCCGCGAAGCCCTTCAGATCCTCGAAGACCAGTCCGCTCGGTGAAGGCGCTCGGGCCTGGTTCGCCGATCTCCCGATCGGACAGCGCCGGCGCGGCCTGGTGGAGCCGACTGCAGGCCCCCACGGTCCAGGTGCAGAATAGAGCTGTGTAACATCGACAGCGCACGAGGCACATGACAGGGTGCGGTTCGTCTGTCGTCGGATCCCTTTGCCGCCGTTCAGGAGTGCGTTCGATGAACAAGGGATGGTTCGGTTTGATGCTGGTCGCCGTCGCGGCGGCGCCCGCGATGTCGACGATCGCCGCGCAGCAGGCGGGCAGGGAGCGCGTGGTGCTCGACGTGTTCGTGTCGGATCGGACGGACAGGCCGACGACCGGTCTTGGCGCGCAGGACTTCGAGGTCGTCACGGCCGGCGTCCGCCGCACCATTCTCGCGGCCGACGCGACCGGCACGCCGCAGACCATCGTCATCGTCGTGGACGAGGGCAGCTTCGTCCACGGATCGGAGAAGCCGTTCTCGAACGCCGGGTCGAAGCTCGTCGATCGCCTGGACCCCACGAACCGAGTGGCGCTCGTGACGCTGCCGCAGCCGCGCGGACCGCTGTCACTGGCGACCGACCGCACTCCCATTCGCAAGACACTCGGCAAACTGGCAGGCCGCGCCGCCTCCGTCGACATGGCGGCACGCCGCGACGACGGGTCGGCCGGCCAGCCCCCGCTCGCTGACGCGAATGCCCAGACGGGCCGCGCGTCGAACCAGCCGGTCGATGCGCAGCGTCTCGCGCTCGGCACCTACGCCCGCGAAACGTCCGCCACCGACGTCCGCGAGCCCTCGCTCGAGGCGCTCGCCATCCTGCTCGACGCCCTGCGCGGAGCCCCGGGCCCGAAACAGATCGTGCTGCTATCGGCCGGCATGGTCGAGACGGATCCCGTGCGCGACGAACGGCGCACGATCGGACGCCGCAACCTCCTGCAGACGCTCGAGCGCGCCGCCGTCGAGTCGCGCACGACCATCCACGTGCTGGGCCTCGCCTCGGCCTCGGGGCCCGCGATGGGGTGGACCGAGTTGGAGCAGCTCGCGGCATCGACCGGCGGCGTCCTCACATCAGCGGGCCGAAAGCTCGACGAGCCGGTGAACCGGCTCGTGCGCGCCCTGTCGCCCCCCTACCTGCTGACGCTCGCGCCCGCCGCGATTGACGACCAGGCGGGGCCACACGTTCTGCAGGTGACGATTGCGCGGCCCGACCTCGAGCTTCGCGCGCCGCGACGGTACACGGTCCACCGCGAATTGGCACCCGCCGCGCCGCCCGCTTCCTCCCCTTCCCCCGCTCCGCTGGCTTCGCCTTCAGCGCCGGGAAGACCGCCGGCAGCTCCGCCTCCAGCCGAGCCGGCGACGATGGCCAGATCATCCGTCGCCGCCGCCGCCGGGCCGCCAGTCTCGGGGGCCGCGATTTCCCGAGGTGTCGTCACCGGTGAGCCGGAACTCGACGCGGTGCTGGCACGAAGCCTCGAATACCTCATCCGCTACCGCAGGGCCATCGCAAACGTCGTCGCGGAGGAGGAGTATTTCCAGACGCTGACCGGAACGCAGGTCAACGGCTCCAACCGACAGCTCCGCCGGACGCGATCGGACTTCCTGATGGTGACGGTCGCGAACGGCACTGGCTGGATCCCGTTCCGCGATGTCTTCGAGGTGGATGGGAAGAAGGTCCGCGACCGGGACGACCGGTTGCGCAGGCTCTTCCTCGAGACGCCGGCCACGGCCATCGACGCCGCGCAGCAGGTGCGGGCCGAGGCGGCTCGGTACAACCTCGGACGGTCCACGCGCAACATCAACGTGCCGATGCAGCCGCTCCTGTTCCTGGCGTCCGACGTCGCCTCGCGGTTCCGCTTCCGTCGCGGCGGCGTCGAGACGGTGGAGAACATCGTCGCGTGGCGGGTGGACTTCGAGGAGGTCGCGCGGCCGACGCTCATTCGCGGTCAATCGAACGCGGACGTGCCAAGCTCGGGCAGCTACTGGCTCGAGCCGTCCACGGGCCGCGTCCTCAAGACCCTGCTACGCGCGAGACATCCCGGCTACACACCGAGCGACCCGGGCCTCACGATGGAAACCACCGTCGTCTACCGGAAGAGCGCGGCGCTCGACCTCTGGGTGCCGGCCGAGATGCACGAATGGTACACCCAGCGTTTCGAGCGGCTCGAGGCACACGCGACCTACTCGAACTTCCGCGTATTCCAGGTCGAGACGAGCAGCGAGGTCGTCGTGCCCAAGAAGACGCCCGCGCCCTGACCCGTTCTTCCGTCCTCGGGGCGAGTCTGGGTGAGCCAGGTCGCCCGGCTGCAGTTCGATCGGCTGCGCGCCCGGTCACCCATCGTCGTGCTCGATGAACTGCACGAGTACCCGACGTGGAAGACGCTCCTGGACGGTTTCTGCGATACCTCCAAGCTGTGGGCGAGGATCTGCCGGCCATTTGCCGCGCGGCGGGCATGGTCGAGAACGTTCAGCACCAGCAGATCGAGCGTGCCCAGGGGGAGGCCGGTCTTGTCGGCTGGCGGCCTGCGGTTCTCTTCTTCAGCGTGTCGATAGGAACAGAAGGTTCCATGAGAAGCTGAGACCGAGAGAGTCCTGAGACAGGAAGGGCGGAGTCACCGCGAGGTGCTCCGCCCTTGGTCTGCCGCGTGGCGCGGGTCCCGCGACTCGGTCAGGCGAGTCGCTTGCTTTCGTCCGCTCCGGTCTTGGCCCGCAGTTGCCTGATGCTCTGCTCGATCCGTTCCGCCAGCTCGCGCTCGCGCTGCAACGTCCGCAAGGTGGTCTGCGCCTCCTGGACGGTGAAGTCGAGTCGCGCCAGCTTGTCCGCCACGTCGTCCACGACGGCGCGCTGCTCGCCGAGCGTCTCGAGGCTCACCCGTACGTCGTCGAGGAAGTTGACGACCATGCTCGTCTTGACGTGGATCTCGTCCACGGACCTGCGCTGCGCGACGATCTGCCCCATCTTCTCATCCGTCTGCCCGATGCGCCCCAGCAGGTCGTCCACCGTCTTCCGCAGCCGCGTCACGTCGGCGCGGTGAGCAGTCACGTGCTCGAGGTCGGCCTTCACGCTGGCGCTGATCTGGCTGATCGCTTCCACCTGGCCCCGGACGGCGGTCACCACCGCCTCGCGAGCGGCGATGCCCTGCATGCGCTGATCGACGTCCTCGACCGACCGCTTCAGGTCGGTGACGACCGACTCGAAGGCGGAGATCTTCTTTCCCGCGAAGGCGAGCTGGGAGCGCCGATGCTCGAGCTGCGCCAGCATGGTCTCGAGGCGACGAAGCTGGTCGTCCGAGGCCTCGACGTGCGATGCGATGTCACGCTGCCGCCCCTGGACGCGCGACAGCTCCGCGATGAGCTCGTCCTTGACGGTGGCCGACCGCTTGAGTTCCTCGAGGAGGCTCTGGAGCTGGCGGATCCTCTCGGCGACGTCGGTCGCGAGCGCCCGGCTGGAGTTCGTGAGTTCGTCGAGCCGCTTCTCCTGCTCCGCGAGCGTTCGTTCCTCGTGCCGTGCCGCTTCGGAAGCCCCCCGAAGCTGCTCGAACTCGGTCTTGAGTGCCTCGACCTGCTCGGTCATCGGGATCAACGTGGACTGCACGAGCCCGACGGCCCGGAGCTTCTGCTGCACGTCGAGCGTCTGCGCGGCGACGCCATCGAGCAGCGTCCTGAGGCTGTCGAGTTCCGCACGTCGCTCGATCTGCTCCTTCAGCCTGGCGTCGACATCCAGGCTGAGCGCGTTGAGCGAATTCAGCCTCGTCTCGACCTTCTCGACGAACGGCAGCTTGGCTGCGACCTTGCCGATTTGGCGGTCGAGATCGGCGGCCACCTCCTCGAGCTTGGACGCGCGCTTGTTGGCCTCGTCGATCGTCACGAGCCGGGAGACGAGCCCGTCCATCTTGGCCTCGAGCTCGGGCACCCGGACGACGAACGCCGTCATGCGCTCCCCGAACGCCTCGAGCGCGGCCCGGTCCGATCCGAGGCGGTCGCGCATCTGGGTGACCTCGGCGAACGACTTGTAGAAGTCCTGGATTTCCTTCCTGAGCGCGTCGACGTCCTGGCGGCTGGTCCGGAGCGCCTCGAACTGGTACGTGGTGCGCTTCGAGAGTTCGTCCACCTGCGTCAAGCGCGCGCTCAGTTCCTCGAGGGCGGCCTGCTTCTTCGCCAGCTCGTCGGCCTGACCGAGCATCTCCTCGGTCTTCTTGGCGAGGAGGTCGATCCGCTGGTTGATCGTCGCGAGCCCCTTGTCCTTGGCGGCGATCGTCTCCATGCGGGCCTCGGAGTCGGTGAGGGCGTCGCGCATCGCCTTCAGTCGCTGCGCGGCCTCCTCGACCTCCTTCTTCTGCACCCCCAACTGCTCGAGGTACTGCCGGCCGAACTCCATCATGCCGGCGCTGTCCTTCTCGACCCGCGCGATCTCCCTCGCAAAGTCCTCCTTCGCGCGGGTGGCGGCCTCGAGCTGGGAGCCGGTCTCCTGCGCCAGCTTCTCGAGCCGGCCGAGCGTCTCCTCGGTCTTCGTGCCCTGCTTGTTCCCCTCGGCGAGCTTGGCGATCTGGAGATCCATCGCCCAGACCATCTCATTCAGGCGATTGGCCTCGACCACGGCGCGCTCGATGGCGTGCTTCTGGTTCTCGAGCGACTTCGTCTTGAGGATGACGTGCTCGGCGAGCGCGTTGAGCGACGAGAGGCGTTCGTCGGTGGTCTTCGACAGCTCCTGGAGGCTCGCCAGCGGGCCGAGCTTCTTCTCGACCTCCTTCACCGTCTCCATGGCCGAGGCGGCGCGTTCCTGGCCCTCGCGCGAGGTGTCGCGGAAGCGGGCGTGCTCCTGCGCGAGTTGCGCCGACAGCGTCCTCATCTGCTCGAGTTCGGTGCGGGAAGCGGTCGCGCCGTCCAGCGACTGCTTGACTTCTGCCTGCACCTGGCGGAGTTCGGTTCGAACGTCGTCGAGCGCGAGCCGCTCCTTGCGGATCGTCTCGAGCGTCGCCTGTGTCTGCAGCGCCTGTGAGCAGAGCGTCTGCACCGACTCCTTGTGTTTCTGCAGCTCGGAGTCGGGCGCCATCACCTTGTCGACGGCGCGGCGCATGGTATCGGTCGCCTCAGTGAGGCTCGCGACCTTCTTGTCGATCGCGTCGACAGCCTTCCCACGAGCGTCCAGGTCCGTCAGCTTCGAGGTGACGGTATCGAGCCGCGTGAGCGCCGCAGTGATCTTCTGCTCGACCGTTTCGAGCGACTTCCCCACCTGTGCGACCTTGCCGCCGCGCATCTCGATTTGCGCGAGCACGGCACCGAGCGCCACGCGCTCCTCGCGCGCGGCGTCCAGCAGCGCCTGCAATTCCTCGGAGGGGCTGCGCGAGAGGATCCCCTTCCCAATTCCCGTGATCTTCTTCAGCCCATCGAACATAGATGTGTCTCCCGAGGCCCTGTGAGAAGGGCGATGCAGCGGCGTGAATACTCGAGGTCCTGACGTGCGGGCGGAGCAACCGGTCCGCCAGCCCGGGACCACGAATCCAGGGGACAGGCCATCGGCCCAGAGAATAGCGCCGTTCGCGGTCAGGACACAAGGAGTTGTGGTGGTCTGGCCACCGACTCCTATTCGTGCCTCAACGCCACGAGCGGGTCGACCGTGGCCGCGCGGCGGGCGGGCAGGTACGACGCCGCGATCGCGGCCACAACGAGTGCCGTCGGCACCCCGACGAAGGTGACGGGGTCGGCGGCGCCGACGCCGTAGAGCAGCCTGCCGATGACGCGCGCCAGCAGCAGCGACACAGCGACCCCGATCGCCGCACCAACCAGGGCCAGCCTGGCCGCCTGTCTCAGCACCGATTGAACCAGTGACGTCTGCGACGCTCCGAGGGCGATCCGAATTCCTATCTCTCTCGTCCGCCGGCTCACGGAGTACGCCATCACGCCGTACACGCCGATGATCGACAACACGAGCGCGAGGCCGCCGAACGCTGCCAGCAGCCCGGCGCCGAACCGCTGAACGAACAGCGACTGGCTGAACGCGTCGCTCATCGTCATGACAAACTGCAGAGGCAGCTGTCGGTCGAGCTGGCTCATCTCACCGCGCACCGTGCCCAGCACCGCGGAGGGTTGGCCGGCGCGTACCAATAGCGTCACCCCCGGCTGGTAGATCTGGCTGAGGGGCTGGTAGATGAACGGCTGACGATCCTCGCCGACGCCGTTGTAGTCACTGTCGGCGGCCACACCGACCACCTCCGCGGGGTCGTCGATACCGAAATAGTGATACCGCTCACCGATCGGATCCTTGCCGGCCCAGAAACGTCTGGCCATCGTCTCGTTGATGATGACGACGTGGGGCGAGGTGGGCAGATCGCTGGCGAGGAAGTTCCTTCCCCTGAGCAGCCGGATACCCACGGTCTGAAGATAGGCGTCGCTCACGTTCTGAATCTGGACCAGTTTCCCGTTGCGAGGATCCTTGGTGTCCTGGCCGGCGAGAAACACCGTGCGTGAGAAGCCGCCGCCCATCAGCGGTGCGAAATCCGCCAGGGCTGCCGACTGTACCCCGGCCACTCCGGTCGCCCGCTCGATCATCTTCCGCTGGAACTCACGGCCCCTCGCCTCGTCGTAGCCGCTGGTTCCGAGGTCCACGGTCAACGACGCCAGCCGCTCGACGTCGAATCCGGGATTGATCTCCATCGTCCGGTTCAGGCTGCGCACGAAGAGTCCCGCCACGATGAGGGCAACGAGCGAGAACGCGATCTGCGCCAGCACCAGGACGTTGCGCAGGCCGAACAATCGCTCGCCGCCGGCAGGGTCCGCGGTGCCCTCCTTGATCTCGGTGACCAGGCTCGGCCGCGAAGCCCTCAACGCCGGGACGAGGCCGAACAACACGCCGGTCACGACCGTGGCTGCCGCGGTGAAGGCGAGCACCCGCGCGTCGGGGACCGTATCGAGCGTATCGGCCGGCAGGAACGGGGGCCGGGCGGCGAGCAGCAGCAACTGGCCCCAGTACGACAGCGGCAGCGCGAGCACCCCTCCGACCGTGGCGAGCGCAAGGCTCTCGATGAGAAGCTGCCGCACGATCCGTGCGCGGGTGGCGCCGAGCGCGAGGCGCAGCGCGATCTCGCGTCGCCGCGCGTTCGCCCGCGCGAGCAGCAGGTTCGCGACGTTGCCGCACGCGACCAGCAGGACCAGGGCCACGATGGTCATCAGCATCCCGGTGGCCAGAAGGACGTTCCGGCCGTCGGGCCCCATGCGTGACTCGGGAAGGGTCAGCAGACGGACGGATCGCCCGCGGTTGTCGGTCGGGTACTCGAGCTCGAGTTGGCTGGCGATCGACGTCATGTTCGCGCGCGCCTGCTCGATGCTGACGCCGGGCTTGAGCCGACCGACGGCCTGCCAGACCAGACCCCGCCGCGATTCGAAGTTCTCGAGCAGGAAGCCCGCGAGCACCTGCTGGTAACACATGCTCGGCAGCCAGACGAGCGGCCGCCCGAAGGGGTTCAGGCCGCGGAACCCGTTCGGCGCGACGCCGATGATCGTGAACGGTTGCCGATTGAGGGTGATCGTGCGCCCGACCACCGACCGATCGCCCGCGAAGTACCGCTGCCAGCCGTTGTAGCTCAGAACGGCGACCAGATGCGTGCCGGGTGTCCGGTCTTCGTCGGGTCGAAACGTCCGACCGAGGACCGGCTTGACGCCCAGCACGTCGAAGAAGTCGCCGGTGACGAGCTGTCCCTGCAAGATCTCGGGCTGCGTGCCCGTGTCCGACAAGGCGAGCTGGACGCCCATCATCGACGCCATCCCGGACAGCACCTGGTTCTTGGCCCGGTAGTCCAGGAAATTCAGCCGCGACATCGCTCCGACGAAGTCGGCGTTTCGCGGGTCCGTTGTGAAGATCGTCACAGTGCGGGAGGGCTCCGCGACCGGAATTGGCTTCAGCAGCACCGTGTTGATGCCGCTGAAGGTCATCGTGTTGACGCCGATCCCGAGGCCGATGGAAAGCGCAGCCACGGCGGTGTAACCGGGGCTCCGAAGCAGAAGACGCAATCCGTAGCGCAGGTCCTGCACGATCGTCATGGCAGCCCTCATCCGGGCAGAGGCGTCTACCCGGCTCGGTGAACCGTGGGTCGGGATAGCCGGTGATGCGTAGCGCCTCAGTCTACCCAGAAGTCACTGCGATTGTCATGCACGCCTGGGCGTTCTCTCCCAGGTGACGCGCCCCTCATGACGGCCCGCCGACCGGGCGGCCGGGTTTTCGACCGGGCGTCCAGCCGGCCGCAGCAGGAAACTCCTCGATTTCGGCCACTCCGAGTCGCCCGACAGTCGGCCCGTTTCTTGAAGAGTCGACTGGCACTCAGTCGTAATCACCACCTATGTTTCACGACGACACCCTCAGTACACTGCCGACCGTAGGCGACCAGTCAATCGCGCTACCCGTGTCCCGAATCCACACTCCTGCCACGGCGTTTCTGAACAACGCCGCAACCTCATATCCAAAGCCCGCCTCTGTCATCGATGCCGTCGTGCGATCCCTGTCCGACATCCCCCGTGACGCTGGCAGGAGCGGGGGATCGGACGACTCCCCGACCCAGTGCCGACACGCCCTGGCCACGCTGTTCGACGTGCGGCGTCCCGAGATCTGATTCCCGATCCGTTCGTGGCGCCGATGATCGAGATACGGCTCGAGGGCGCCCGCCGTGGCACATTCGACCTGTTCACGCCGTGGGCTGCGCCCAGGCCGAACTCGTCGAACTCGCGGCCTCCCGGCTGATGTTTGCCGACCTGACTCAGGCTGCCTCCGCGGCGTTCATGGGCT
This sequence comes from Vicinamibacterales bacterium, assembly GCA_036504215.1. Lineage (NCBI taxonomy): Bacteria > Pseudomonadati > Acidobacteriota > Vicinamibacteria > Vicinamibacterales > Vicinamibacterales bacterium. Next base: position 14,408 of record DASXVO010000020.1, read on the forward strand.
TGGCGCCTGTTCTCCTGCACCGGGCAGCCGACCGCGCAGCCGAGGGGCATCGCAATCGACCGGCCACATGGGCTATCCTCCGCAGTGACATCCGATTCCACATCAGGAGACGCCACCATGTCCCGATCGCGAAAGCTCATCCTCGGCGCCGTCATCCTGCTCGCGGCCGTGATCGGCCTTCGAGCCGAACAGGGCATGTGGATGCCGCAGCAGATTCCGGACCTGGCTGCCAGGCTGCGGACGCTCGGCTTCACCGGCGACCCCAGGGCATTTGCCGACCTCACCGGCCAGCCCATGGGCGCCATCGTGTCGCTCGGTGGATGCACGGCGTCGTTCGTGTCGCCCGATGGTCTGATCGTCACCAATCACCACTGCGTGACCGGCGGTCTCCAGTTCAACTCGACGCCCAAGCGTGACCTGCTGACCGACGGCTACCTCGCGAAGACCCGCGACGAGGAGCTCTCCAATGGCCCCGGCTCCCGGGTGCTCGTGACGACGTCGGTGAAGGATGTCACCGACGCCATCACGGGAACGATCGATGTGGCGACCACCGACCGCCAGCGCAATGGCACGATCGAGCGACGGATCAAGGAGCGCGTCGCCGCGTGCGAGCAGAACGGCCTGCGCTGCAGCGTGACGCCGTTTTTCGAAGGACTGAAGTATTACGAAATCGCCCAGCTCGAGATCCGCGACGTTCGGCTCGTCTACGCGCCGGCCGAGGGCATCGGCGTATTCGGCGGTGAGACGGACAACTGGCGGTGGCCGCGCCACACCGGCGACTGGAGTTTCCTCCGCGCCTACGTCGGCAAGGACGGCAAGCCGGCGGCGTACTCGAAGGACAACGTGCCCTACAAGCCGGCGCACTGGCTGAAGGTCTCGGCGCTGGGCACCAAACCCGGCGACCTCGTCTTCGTCGTCGGCTACCCGGGCCGGACGTTCCGGAACCGCACCTTCGCGGAGATCCGTGAGACGACCGAGTGGACACTCCCGCGGTCGGTGCGCCTGGCGCAGGAGCAGCTCGCCCTCATCGACAAGCTGACGGCCAGCAACAAGGAACTGGCCATCAAGCTCGCGGGGCGCATCCAGGGGCTCAACAACGGCCTGACGAACACGAAGGGCGTGCTCGAGGGCCTGGTGAAGGGCGGCGCGCTCGGTTTGAAGGAGGCGCAGGAGAAGTCCCTGGTGTCGTGGATTGCGGCGACGCCAGCGCGGCAGAAGCAGTACGGCGACGTGCTGCCCGCGCTTGCCGCACTACAGGCCGAAGGCGAACAGGTGCGCGAACGAAGCGCCGTGATGACGAACCTCTCGTCTGCCTCGCAGTACCTCGGCGCCGCGCAGACACTCTACCGGTTGTCGGTGCAGCGTCCGAAGAACGACCTCGACCGCGAGGCGGGCTTCCAGGAGCGCGACTGGAGCCGGATCCGCGAGGCCCAGGATCGCCTGCAACGCTCGCTCGACGCCACGGCCGACCGGGCGTTCCTCCGGTGGGCCCTTGGCCTGACCGCGGTGCTGCCCGCCGGGCAGCGGATCGAAGCGCTCGACACGGCGGTCGGGCTGCGCGCCGGTCTGCCGGCGGCAGAGGCCGACCACAACATCGACGCCTATCTCGAGAAGCTCTACGCGGGGACGAAAGTCGGCGACCGCGACGTGCGTCTGGCGCTCATCGACAAGAGCACCGCGGAGCTCACGGCGACCAACGACTCGTTCATCGCCCTCGCGGCTGCGCTCGAGCCGCTCGCCGAATCGATCCGCGAGGCGGCAAAGACCCGGGCGGGCGCCTCGGCGCGTCTGCGCCCGCGCTACATGCAGGCGCTGCTCGCAAAGGCCGGCGGCCTGGTGGCTCCCGACGCGAACAGCACGCTCCGCGTGACCTACGGGCAGGTGAAGGGCGTGGACGCGAAGGACGGTCTCTTCTACAAGCCGCAGACCGGCCTGGCCGGAATCCTGGAAAAGCAGACGGGCGCAGGAGACTTCAACGCGCCCCGCAAGCAACTCGACGCGATCGGCGCGTTCCTGAAGCACAGGAAGAGCCCGTATCTCGACGCCGGCCTGAAGGACGTGCCGGTCAACTTCCTCTCAACCGTGGATACGACCGGCGGCAACTCCGGATCGCCGACCCTGAACGCGAGGGGTGAGCTCGTCGGCCTGCTGTTCGACGGGACCTACGAATCGGTATCGTCCGACTATCTCTTCGACGAGGTGAAGACGCGGTCGATCCACGCAGACAGCCGCTACATGCTGTGGAACATGGCCGAGGTGGACGGCGCGACGCACCTGATCGGGGAGATGACCATCGTCCGCGCGCCGGCCGCAGCCGGCAGGAAGAAGTAAGAGAGGAGCGCCCTGGGGCTCGCGACTGGACCTACTCTCCCACCGCAAGGTACGTGTACCCCTCGAGCGCCTCCTCGTACCGCTTCATGAAGCGGCCTGATTCGGCCATCGTGATCCGCTTCTCGCGGAGGGCGGCTTCGACCGACCGCCGGACGCGCGACACGAGAGTCTCCTTGTCGTACTGCACGTAGGAGAGCACCTCCGCCACCGAGTCTCCCTTCACGACCTTCTCGACGCTGTAGTCGTCGCCGTCGATCTTCACGTGCACCGCGTCGGTATCGCCGAAGAGGTTGTGCAGGTCGCCGAGGATCTCCTGGTACGCCCCGACCAGGAACGTGGCCACGAGATACTCGCCGCCGTTCGGGCTGTGGAGTTCGAGGAACCCCTTGGTGTCGCGCAGGTCGATGAACTCGTCGATCTTGCCGTCGCTGTCGCACGTGAGGTCGGCGATGATGCCCCGGCGCAGCGGCTGCTGGTTCAGGCGATGGATCGGGATCGTCGGGAAGAGCTGCTTGACGGCCCAGTGGTCCGGCATCGACTGGAACAGCGAGAAATTGCAGTAGTAGGTGTCGCTGAGCTGCCGCTCGAGGCCCTCGAGTTCGTCGGGCACGTAGGTCAGTTCGCGGACGATCTTCAGCAGTTTCTCGCAGGTCGCCCAGAACATCTGTTCGACGCGGGCCCGGGCGTTCAGGTCGAGCACGCCGAGGTTGAACGCGGTGATCGCCTCTTCCTTGATCTGGAGGGCGTCGTGGTAGGCCTCCTGGAAGTTCTTCCGCGAGACGCCGGTGTAGGTTTCCCACAGCAGGTGCACCACGTGATGCTCGTCCTTGGTGGGCGGGGCCGGCGTGTGGCCACCCAGGATCTCGTTGGTCGCGAGGACGTTGTACACGAGGATTGAATGGTGCGCGACGAGCGCGCGACCCGACTCGGTCACGAGGTCGGGATGCGGAACGCCCTTCGCGTTGCACGCCTCGGCCACCTGGCTGACGATGTCGGCGGCATACTCCTGCAGCGTGTAGTTGACCGACGAGTGGAAGTTGGTCTGGCTGCCGTCGTAGTCCACGCCGAGGCCGCCGCCGCAATCGAGGTAGTGCATGTTCGCGCCGAGCCGGTACAGCTCGACGTAGATGCGGCTCGATTCGCGGAGCGCGTCCTTGACGGCGCGGATGTTCGTGATCTGCGACCCGATGTGGAAGTGCAGCATCTGCAGGCAGTCGAGCATGCCGACTTCGCGGAGCCGCTCGACGGTCGCGACGATCTCGGCCGTCGTCAAGCCGAACTTCGAACGGTCACCCGTGGACTCGACCCACTTGCCGGCGCCCTTGGTCGTGAGCCGCGCGCGGACGCCAATGACCGGCCGAAGGTCCAGTTCGGCCGCCGCTGAGAGGATCGTCTCGAGTTCTCCGAGGCGGTCCATCGTGATGACCACGCGTCGCCCGAGCTTCTGCGCGAGGAGCGCCGTCTCGATGAACGCCCGGTCCTTGTAGCCGTTGCACAGGATGAGCGCCTCGGGGTTCTCCTGCAGCGCCAGCGCGACGAGCAACTCCGGCTTCGATCCGGCCTCGATCCCGAGGTTGAAGGGACGTCCGTGCTCCAGCAACTCCTCGACCACGTGCCGCTGCTGGTTCACCTTGACCGGGTAGACGCCGCGGAACGTGCCCTTGTACTCGTTCTCGACGATGGCCTGCTGGAACGCGCCAAACAGCTGGATCAGGCGCGTGCGCAGGATGTCGGAGAAGCGAATCAGGATCGGCAGGTTGAGCCCGCGGCTGCGGAGATCGTCCACGAGTTCCTTGAGATCGATCTCGAGCGAACCGGGCCCGCCGGGCGTCACGGACACATTGCCCTTCTCGTTGATCGAGAAGAAGTCGCGGCCCCACCCGCTGACGTTGTAGAGCTCGGTCGAGTCCTTGATCGTCCAAGCCCTGAGATCGGTTTGCAACTTCCTGCCCCCTTCGTGTTTCGACTCGTCATTTCGGCCACCGTTCGTCGTCGCCGAACGTGGCCGGTTACACTCGCTCAATACGAAGCCCGGAGGGCACACCCACCCCGCCGTCGGTGTGCGTCCAAGGGCCTCGACACGTGCGCAGGCGGTGCGCGCCATTGAGTGTACAGCGTCACGGGCGACGCGAAAAAAAAACCTCCATCAATTCGTTCATGCCAGCGCTTTCGGTCTGCCCTCGGGCCGCGCCGTCGGTGGATCGGCGGCGTCACCCCAGACCGGAACGCTCGAAAACATCTTGACTTGCGGCAGCCATCCGGGAGAAATTCTCCCGACTACGGCATGTTGATGACCATTGGACTGATCGCCGGGCTGTGGCTGGCAGTGTTGCCGGCACCAGGTGCCACAGAACGACCCGCTGCCGCGAGGTCGCTCGACAGCCCCGCAGCGCTGCTCGAACTGAACGACGAGGAGCTGCTGAACCGGATCGAAACGGATCCGAACTCGCTCGGCTCGTTGTCCATCGGCATCCCGCGTGGCGCCGTTCTCGTCAACGCGGTGGCCCTGCCTGCCGGGCCCCGCTGGGAGGCTGCGCCCAACGCCGATTCGTGGGGAACCTCCGAAACGATGGCGGCGATTCAGACGGCCGTGGATACGGTCCACGAGCTGTTCCCCGACACCCCGCCCATTGTCATCGGCGACATCAGCGCGCGATGTGGCGGGCACCTCAAGCGGCACACGACGCACCAGGGCGGGCGCGACGTCGATTTTGGGTTCTACTACAAGACGGGCAAGAGCACCTGGTTCGCCCCGGGCACCTCCGCCAACCTCGATCTCCCGCGGAACTGGGCGCTCGTTCGCGCCTTCCTCACGCGCACCGACGTCGAAACGATCCTGCTCGACACCCGGATCCAACGGTCGTTGTATCAGTACGCACTGGGCCTTGGCGAAGACAAGGAATGGCTCGACCGAGTCTTCCAGTTCTCCAAGGGCTCGCGCGGGGCCATCATCTGCCACGTCGCAGGCCACCGCACGCACTACCACGTCCGGTTCTTCAACGGCGTCGCCCAGGAACTCGGGCGACGGGCCCGTCCGCTGCTCGTTCAGGCCGGGCTCCTGAATCCTCCGGTCTACACCGTTCGCCACGTGGTCCGTCGGGGCGAGACGCTGGGCCACCTGGCGACGCGCTACGGGACGACGATTCGCGCCATCATGCAGGCCAACGGGCTGGCAGCCATCCAGCTTCGGGCAGGCCGCGCGTATCGCATTCCCAGGCAGGCCGCGATTCCCCCGACAGAGCCGGTGGTCGTGCGGCAGCGCCTGCTGCCGCCCCAGACGCCGGAGGCGCTGGCGGCAGTCGCCTGGCCGAGCGCCGAAACGTTGTACGGTACGACGTCGGACCGCTGATCAGCCACCCTACGCGCCGTCACCCACCCGGACATCACCTACAACGGCAGCACGGCTGAGCTGAGGCCAAACGCTCAAGTCTTCATCGCGCGCGTCGATTCTGCGTCTAGGCGACATCGCCAGGAGCAGCGTCATGCAGATCAGTTCAATCGGCAGCCCCGTGAGCGGACAGTTGACGCAGTTCGGGTTTCGCACGACCCGAACCTCGGACCTCTCGATCGTCACGGCCGAGGGAGACACGGTGACGCTGTCCACCAACAGCATGCGGGCCGTTGGGTTTGCCGGGGCGAGCGGAAGCGCCGGCGGCACCCGACTCGATGCGGCGGCGCTTCAACTGAGCAGTTCGGACTCGGTGTCGCTGAGCGTGGATGGCAACCTCAACAAGCAGGAACTCGCGGACCTCAAGAAGGTCATCACGGCGTTCGAGAAGGCCGCCGCCAAGGGCGACGCCCGCCAGTTCCTCGAGAGCCTGTCGCACGGCAACCTCGACACGATCAAGTCAGTCACGGGAAGCGCCAGCGTGGAGACGGTCGTCGAGACGATGGACGTGAGCGCGACCGCCGCGCCCCTGGTGGGAAACGCACCGTCGCCAGCGGCTCCTCCCGCGCCTCCCGCACCACCCGCGACATCGAAGCCCGAAGGCGAGCGGCCGGCCGCCGGTCAGCAGACGGCCATCGGCGACTTCACGTTCCTGATGCTGTCGAACATCCTCTTCCACGCCGGAGCGCAGCACGGCGACCACCACGAGGGCCAGCGCGAGAACCGGCACGACGCGGGGAAGGCCGAGGCGATCGCGCAGCCGCTCTCCGAGGATCGCGCCCAGGTAGAGGAACACGACTAGCAGCGCCCCCTGCGGCCGAATCCGGCGCCGGGTGGACTTCCGCTCTCGATCCTGTCGGTCTTGATGCATCATGGAGTTCGTTGCTCCAGGGAGGGCACCCATGACCGCACGGACCGTCTGGTATTTCTACAAGGTGAAGTGGGGCGCTCAGGAAGAGTTCCTCGCGTTGTTCAAGAAGAACCACTATCCGGTGCTGACAGCGCAGCTCGGTGGCCGCATCGCGGCGATCCGGCCGCTCGTGCCCGCCTATCACGGCGACGGCCGCGCCGACTGGACGTTCGTGATGGAACTGACCTTCCGCGACACGGCGGCGATGGTTGGCCCCTCGGGCGAGGACGAAATCGCCCGCCGCCTCTTTCCCGACCAGGAGGCGTTCACACGCGAGGAGCGCCGCCGCTTCGAGTTGGTTGACGCACACTGGGACGTACCGGTCACGGACGTCGAACTGGAGTAGTGACCTTGTTCCTGCGTGTCGATCATCGCCGCACGAACACGGGGAGCCGTGGGAACGCGAAGGTCCCGGCGATGTCGTCGATGAGGGTCAGCTGGCACGTGTAGAGACCCGGCGGAAGGTCATCGGTCGGCACGTCGAGCTGGAACGTCACGGCCTTTCGGTCCGGGGCGGACACGGCCGTCGCCTCCACGAGGCTCGTCTCGAACACCTTCTTCTGTCCCCGGAAGAACACCACGTTTGAGAGGACACGCACGGAACCGGCCGCGGCCGCAGCGTCGTACATCTCGTAGTAGAAGTAGAGCCGCTGGCCGGCCGGCACGACGTGGGCGATGCTCGGGACGAGTTCCTGGCCATTCTGGACGAGCGGATTGCGCGCCTCCTTCTTCGGCGCCGCTTGCAGCCGCGTGCCGACGACGACGGAACTCACACGCATTGGTACACGCGAGAGGTCGGGCACGTTCAGCGCGCCCTCGAACGATCCCATCGTGCCCGTGGCGTTCTCGCGGACCACGACCTTGAGCGAATACGTGCCGGCAGGCAGTTCGAGATCGCTCTGGTACTGGACGTTCTTCCGCTGGATCGCCTCGGTGGCGGCCACCGACAGGCTGATCGTGTCGCGAATCCGCGCGACCGGCCGGCCCTCTCCGTCACGGACGAAGCCCATCACATCGATCGTCGCCCGATCCTTGTCACGCGAAGTGGCGAACGGCACTTTCGACCCTGGCACGACCACCCACAGCGGCACGAAGTAGCGGTTGCCGCGCAGTCGGAAGTAGGCCGATGAGGCGTACACCGGCAGGTCGGTGACCGAGAGGTCCGAGAACAACTGCTCGGTCAGCTGCTGCTCGCGGTCGTCGCGCCCGGAGTGCGCGAAGTCACGCGGCGCATAGTAGCCGGCACGGTATTCCAGCTCGAGATCGGGTCGCTTCAGGCCGACCTTGATCCGGCGGAATCGGCCGTCACGCCCACGGTTGCTGCTGGTGAAGCCAAGCAGGTAGTACGCGGACGAATCGGCCACCACGCGATCGAACACGGCCTTGACGTCGTTCTGGTCGAAGAATGCGCGTCCGCCCGTATCCTCGGCCAGCGAGGAGAGGGCATCCTGCGATGCCGCCATCGTGTCGAAGCGACCGGAGACGGCCCGCCCCGAGAACGCGGACTGGCCGCGCGTGCTGGCCTGGCTGGCATCGCCCGCAGGCCCGAGCGCCTGCAGCCCTCGCATGTCGGCGGCGTAGATGGAGACATTCGCGCGCACCGCATGGTCGATGACCGTGCGCATGGCGACGCGATTGTCCATGCCGCTCTGAGCCATCCCGCTGCTGAAGTAGACCAGGGATTTCTTCTGTTCGATGCCGGCCATCGCGTCGGTGAGCGCCTGGAGCGCCTGCAGTCGGCGGTCGGTGTTGAACAAGGTGAATTCGGCGTCATCCGGAGCAAACGCGGTGGCGCTGTCGTCGGTGGGATCGGTCGCGACCGGCTCGTCGAAGCCCGCGCCTTCCACGCCGCTCAGCCGGTCGATCGTCCCCAGCAACGCGTCGCGGTCAGAGGTGAAGTCCTGCAGCACCTGCAGCGTCGTGGAGAGCGTGGCAATCGCCACCATGTCCGCCGGCGTCAGCCGCTTCTCGATGTAGTCGCGCGCGGACGCCGCGGACCGGATCATCTCCCCGGGCTGCATCGAGCTGAGGTCGAACAACATCGCGATGAGTCGCCGGCCGTGGAGATCGAGCGGGGTTGGAGACACGGGCGAGACGCCCGTGCCACTCGATTGGACGCCCGTGCCACTCGATCGGACGCCCGTGCCACTCTGTCCCACGCGGCCGAGCACGGTCGGGACGGCAGCCGGGACGGCCTCGCTCGGTGGCGACTCGATCTCCTCGAAGTCGAATGTCGCGATCGTCTGCGGCTTGTTGTCCTCGAGTATCGTGAAGTCGTCGCGGGTCAGGCCGCGCACCACCGCGCCGTTCCGATCCCGGACCACGACGTTCACCGTGACGAGGTCCACTCCGGAACGAAAGACGGCGGCCGGTCGCTGGAGTGGCGCCCCGGTCTGCTGCTGCGCCATCGTCGCGCCCGAGGCGGACCATCCCGCGACGGCCAGCGCGACGGCGAACGGAGCCCGGAGTGCGTTCACGATCGACTTACTGATCATGCCCTGCTCAGAACATCAGACGGACGACGAGTTGGACGCTGCGCATCGGGCGAACGGACACGACCTGCCCGAACGTGGGCGAGTTCACCACGGTGTCGATCGCCGCCCAGACCGGCGTGTTCAACACGTTGTTCGCCTGGACGCGGAACATCAGCCCGCGCGTGCCGCGAATCGGAAACGACTTCACCAGGCCCATGTTCAGCGTGCGAGACCCCGGCCCGATGATCATGTTCCGCTGGGACGTGCCGAACGTCCCCGCAGGCGGCACGCTGAATGCCGACGTGTTGAAGAACCGCTGGAGCGTGGGGTTGTCGAGCGCGACCGGCTGTCCGTTGTAGTTGGCGCGCAGCGTCCCGTTCACGCCGCCCGCCACGTCCGACACGGCACCGGCCACGCGCGCGGTGAACGGCTGGCCCGACGAGAGAGAGACCGTCCCGGCCAGCGCCCAGCCCCCGAACAGGATGTTCGCCGCACCATCCTCGTTCAGCCAACGACGATTCGTCCCGAACGGCAGCTCGAGGCTGAAATCGCCGGTGAACCGATGCCGCTGATCGAAGCTCGACAGCCCCCATTCCGCATCGAGATCCTTGTCGTTCTGCGCCACCACACCGCCACCACCGCCGAGCGTCGAGGCGTTGTCCCTCGATTTCGACAGCGTGTAGACGCCACCGAACGACAGGCCCCGCGCGAGCCGCTTCCGCACCCGCAGCGACAGCGCGTGCAGGATCGACTCCGCGCCCGATGATTCCCAGATGAACGCCTGCACTCCCGGCATCAGGAGCCCGGACGATCCGCGGTTGGGCGCACGCAGCATGTCGAGGCTTCGGCCCTTCGTGCCGGTGTAGCTGATCCCCGCAGAGAGCGTGCGCCCGAACTCCCGCTGCACGTCCACGTTCCACAGGTGCACATAGCCGATCTGGTACGAGGGATCGACGCCGAAGTTGTTCGTCGTCGTCGCCGTGGACGGGGTGCCGAACGCGTTCGACAGCGATAGCGGAGCCGTCACCGTCCCGATCCGCGTGTCGGTCGTCGCAAACGGCGGCTGCGCGGCGAGCTTCTGCGCAATCGACAGGTACGGCACCGAGCTGTAGTTGATCCCGTAGCCGCCGCGAATCACGACCTGCCGCTGCGGCCGCCACGCCAGGCCGATTCGCGGCGCGAAGTTGTTCAGGTCCGGCTCGACGACGGTCAACGGGTACAGCCCCGTGTATGGTCCGGATTGCCCGGCCTGCACGGCCGTCGCGGCCGCGAAGCCAGGCGCCACGTCCAGGTCGACGAGGCGATTGCCCGCCTCCGAGTACGGCGACTGGTATTCGTACCGCACTCCCACGTCGAGCGTCAGGTTCGACGACACGCGCCAGTCGTCCTGCGCGAACGCGCTCCAGGACTGCGACCGGAATCGCACCAGTCCCGGCCCGAACTGGACCGACGCCTGCTGCGGCATTCCGAGCAGGAAATCGGCGAAGTCCGCACCGCTGAGGCGCGCCGTGCTGCCGCCCGTGAACAGGCCGGTGAACGTGTACGCGCCTCGCGCGCTGCTGTCCGTACGGCTGTCGAGCCGCTCGTCCTTGAAGCCGACACCCCAGCGGACGTTGTGCTTCTTGTACACGCGCATCATCGAGTCGGCCCAGGTGAGCGTCTGGGTGGACCGCGTGGACGGCGTGATGTCGCGCAGGCCGGTGAACCCTGAGAACGACAGGTTCGGCACGCCCCAGTCGAACGGATCGGCGGCCACTCCCGTGATGCCGGCGTCATTCGCCGCGTTGGCGAGATAGGCGTACCGGTTCGTCGTCGTCGAATCGCTGCGGTTGAACTGCGTGCGGACCGCGTGCACGATGTGCCACGCCGTGAAGGAGAATCCGACCGGAATGTCCCAGCCCGATTGCGACGACTCGCCGCCGATCGTCGGGAACGCGGCACTCTGTGTGCTCGTTTGCCGGTGGTAGTGAATCGCCACGTTGAAGGTGGTCCCGCCGCCCATCGGCCCGCCGCGCCCTCCCCCGGCCGGTCCACCCATCATTCCGGCGCCCCGCCCGCCCCGCCGGTTCTCTGTGGCGCCGAACGTCCGCACGAACCGGAAGTTGAGGTCATCAGCAGACGTCGTATTCGTGGTCGAGTAGTAGTAGTTTCGCGCGGTTCCGTCCTGGTTGGGCAGTGGGATGTACTGGAGAAGCGCCTGCGCCGATGGACTCAGCCGGTTGGCGGGGATCCGGTTGCCCGCAAACGGCAGGTTCGTCAGCGGATCTACGAGCAGGACGGGCGACGAGGAGAAGTCGCCGGCACGCTGAGCGGCAATGGGCACGGTCGAGTACGCGCTGTACGCGTTGGCCGAGTGATTGCCGGTGTAGTTGAGGAAATAGTACGTGCGCGGTCCGAGATCGAAGAGACGTGGGATCTTGAACTGACCGCCGATGGTTGCCGCCAGGCGCTGCTGCAGGTAGTCGGGCTTCTGCGTCGACTGTCCATTGAGCGAGTAGGGCGCCGCGTCGAACGGCGACCCGCCCACCGTGTAGGACACCTGGCCGTGCGGCTGGTCCTGGCGCAAGCGGTTGGCCATCGCCAGTCGTTCGTTCAGGCCGCCCCGCTGTCCACCTGGGCCGGCCATTCCCGGGCGGCCGCCGCCCATCCCACCCCGCCCGCCCGGTCCACCAAATCCGCCTGCCCCGGCGCCCGGTCCGAAGGCCGCGCCCACTCCAGGCAGCCTGTCTTCCCCCGAACCCGGCTGGCCGGGCAAGCCGCCGAGCAGGCCATCGCCCCGCGGCCCGAACAGCATCATCTCGTTCGTCTGGCCCGCGCTGCCGAATGCGGTCACGGTGTCGGACATCGTCTCCGGGGTGAAGCCGGGTGGCAGGCTCAGGTGTTCGGCCAGCGCCCGGGCGTCGTCCGCCGACGCTCCAAGTTGGTCGGTCGGACCGTTGCCAGCACCCGAAGCGATCCCGGCGGCTGGCGTCACACGCTGGAAGCGGGCCGCTCCGGTACCCGACGGCTGGGCTCGCGCTGGGAGGCCCGACGTGGCCTCGGGACGCGGCTTGACAGTCGCGGACGGCACGCCCGGGGGCGTCACCTCCGGTCCGACCGGCCGCGCCGGTGGTGCCACGCGAGAGGCGAGCGTCATCGCCAGTTCGATGCGGACCTGGCACGACGCATCGACCGTCAGTTCCTTGCTGACGGGTGCGAATCCGGCGAATTCGGCCGACAGGACGTACCGACCCGGCCCCGGAGGTGCGAGGGAAAACGTACCGTCGGTGTTCGTGGAGGTGGCGACCGCCGCCGCGGCTGCGTCGTGCTGTTTGACTGAAATGGCCACGCCTGGCAGCCCGGACTGCCCGGACTGTCCGGCCGTCACGATCCCGGTGAGCGAACATGACGGCCGTGTCGAGGCGGCGCCAGGCCAACCGGTTGGCACCGGCACCTGCCCGCGGGCATCAGAGGCAACGAACGGCGCGAGCGTTACCGCGGTCCAGATCGACAGCGCACGCGCCGCACGCGATACAATCCAGTCGGTTGTCACCCGCACATCCTCTCCTTACGATCCACTCGTGTCAGGACTGTGACAGTAGGGTGACAACGCGAAGACACGTGACGGCCGAGCCTCGGTGCGGCGCCCTACTTCTTCCTCGTGAAGCTGAACACGGCGGTGGGCATGTCCTTTCCACCCACCTCGGAGGTCCACGCCTCGTCGTGGTGATCGGGATCCGTGAACGTGATCACCAGCCGCTTCATGTGGCCGTCCCCCGGTCCGATATTCGTCCCGTCGACGAACTCGAAGGCCACCTGGTTGGCTGCGGGCGCCTTGATGAGTTCCATCCGCGGCTGGTTGTGCGCGGCACAGTAGTGCGTCGCCAGCAACCGCTGCCCGTCCGGGTGGAACATGGTCACCATCTCGTGCGGCGTGTCCCGGCCGAGCACGTGCATCACGGCGGAGCCGTCGCCCGTCATCCGCACGTCGACGTGCGCCGCGAGTTTCTTGCCACCTTCCTCCATCGACCCATCCCACTCACCCACCAACGTCCGGAGCTTCTGCCATTCCGGCGTCTGCGCCACCGGCCGGACCGACATGCCCGACGCTCCCTTGTCCTGGGCGCGCGGCGCCGAGGCCAACGTAGTCAGTGCCAGCACGGCGATACCCACGATCACCACTCTCTTCATAGGGTCCTCCTGTCGATTCCAGATATAGGCCCGCGGACATTCTAGCAGGATGCCGACAGGCCGGCCCGCGTCCCACCGCTCCATGCTCTGCCGTCGCGACGCGGCGCGTCGAAGGCGCTTCGCACCCCGACCGCGGAAGTGCAATCGCCGTGCGCTGGCCGGGATTCCCTGCGGTAAGATAGTCGCCACTATCGGGACTCAACGGGTTTGGGCTGTGTGGGTCCTCATCCGCCGCAGACACGCGCGAGTGGAGACGGCGATTGGCCAGGGTGCTGGAGAAGGCGCCCTCCATTCTCCGTTCGAGATTGGGCGGCCGGGTCGGAGTGTTTCAGCGGCCTGCCGAGGGGACAGCCGAGAATTGGGGAGGCGGAGGCGTTGTCCGAGAGTCTACGCCCTGTTGTCGCGGTTCAACGCGAGGGTGCCCGGTACGGACGGGCCCCGTTCGATCCCGACCGGGCGTACCCGGAACTGCACGGTCTTGCCGCACGGATCGATCCCGAGAACACCGCCTACGGCCTCGTCCGGGACGCGTTCATCTGCTACGACCGAGATCATTTTGGCACGGCCGGATGGAACCCGTTCGGCCGGTTGGTGGCCCCCGGCGACGTCGTCGTCATCAAGCCGAATCTCGTCATCCACGACCGCGAGGGTGTCGCCGACGTCCGGACGCACGGCGCCGTCGTGCGCTGTCTGCTCGACTACACGCGCATCGCCCTCCAAGGGAGCGGCCGCATCGTCGTGTGTGACGCGCCGATCCAGGGCGCGGACTTCGGCCGTCTGGTCGAGCAGTCCGGGCTCGACCGGATCGTGGAAGGGTGCTTCAGCCAGTCGGGTCTCGATGTCTCGCTGATCGACCTGCGATCGGAGTGGGCGCGGGTGGACGATCGGTCGGCCTTCATCCAGGAGCGAGTGCCGCTGCCGGGCGATCCGGCTGGCGCCACGCTCTTCGACCTCGCGGACGACAGCGCGCTCGATCCGATCTCAGGTCCGCGCACGCGGCTCGCGGTGGGCGACTACCGGGCGCTCTTCACGAGCGAGAACCACGGTCCGGGCCGGCACCGCTACCGCTTCTCCAACACCGTGCTCGACGCCGACGTCGTGCTGAACGTGGCGAAGATGAAGACCCACCAGAAGGCCGGGGTCAGCGGCGCGCTGAAGAACGTCGTGGGCATGAACACGAGCAAGGACTATCTGCCGCACTTCCGCATGGGCGCAGAACCCGACGGGGACGAGTTCCCGCGGTCTGCCTACAACCGGCTCGCGGCCGTGGCGCGCGCACGGCTGCAGGAGCGCGTGCCCCTGCAGGTCTGGCGAGCGCTTCGCCGGACCGCGGAACTTGCGCAGCGCGGCCTGCGACGGCGACGAGGTGGCGACGCCAGGTACGGCCTGCTCAGCGGAAGCTGGGAAGGCAATGACACGATCTGGCGGATGGTCGTCGACATCAATCGGATTGCGCGCTTCGGCGCTCGTGACCAGCGGCTGCACGCGGAGCCGCGCCGCCGGCTCTACCACATCGTGGACGGCATCGTGGCGGGCGAAGGCGAGGGACCGTTGAAGCCGCGCCCTCGCGCCCTGGGCGTCCTCCTGCACGGCACAGATGCCCCGGCCATCGACGGCACGATGGCCGCGTTGATGGGGTTCGACCCCGAGCGGATTCCGCAGATTCGGGAGGCCTTCGCGCCGTCGTACGGCCTCTCGACGTCGGGCAGTCTCGAGGCGACGCCAGTGACGGTCAATCCCGAACTCGCCGAGCGACTGCGCGGGGCGGCCCACTTTGCGTTCGAACCACCTCGCGGCTGGCCGAGCCTGCGGCATTCGGTTCGGCCGGAGTTCCTGGTGCAGCTCGCCGCCGCTTGCGACATCCTGCCCCCCCCCATTCGTCACGCAGGAACCGCGCATGACCGGCGGTGAACGGCTCTACGCACGTGCGCCGATCTGGCTGCAGACCTTGATGGTGACGGCGTACGGCGTGAAGCTCGCCGCAATCCGCCGCGGCCGCCGCTACTGGCGATGGACGCGGTTCCTCGAGGAGAGTGCGGCGTGGCCGCGAGAGCGGCTCGAGGCCTACCAGGCCGAGCGACTGCGCGAGTTTCTCGCGTTCGTGTCGAAGAACAGCCCGTTCTACCGCGATCGACTCGCGGGAATCGACGTGCGGGGCGTGCGGGACCTGACGCGGCTTCCGGTCACCGACAAGGAAACCTTCCGGGTGAACCTGTCGCGCATCCGGACGACGGACAGGGGCGTGAAGGTCCACACGGGCGGGACGACGGGCAAGCCGCTCGAGGTCGTGTTCTTCGGGCGCGACCTCCAGGAACGATTTGCCACGCTCGACGCCTGGCGTGCGACGCACGGAGCCACGCGGCTCGGGCGGCGTGCGACGTTTTCGGGCCGGATAGTGGTCCCCCCGGGACAGGATGGGCACCGATCGCTGGCGCGCACGAACCTGATCCTGCGCCAGCGCCTGTATTCCTGTTTCCATCTGGCGAACCAGAATCTCGACGCCTACGTCCGCGACCTCGAGAGGTTCCAGCCGGAGACGATCGATGGGTTTCCTTCGGCAATTGCCGCAGTGGCCGGCCACATCGTGGCCTCCGGCCGAACGACCGCGGTCCGGCCCCGGGCGGTCTTTTCCACTTCGGAGAACCTGTACGGCTTCCAGCGCGATATCATTCGGACAGCGTTCCGGTGCGAGGCCCGCAACCAGTATGCGTCCGCCGAAGGGGCGCCGTTCGTCGTCGAGTGCCGAAAGGGACAATTGCACTACGATCTCCGGACGGGCGTCATCGAACCTGGCGAGGGCAGCGTCTTGGTGACCAGCTTCACCACGCACGGGACGCCGCTCGTGCGATATCGTATCGGGGACCAGATCGATCTGACGCCCGGTGCGTGCGACTGCGGAAACGAGAACCCCGTGGTTCGCGCGATCGCGGGGCGCGAGCAGGATTACATTGTGTCGCCCGAACGCGGCATGGTGGGAGTCGGCCTGATCGACATCTTCAAGAAGATACCGCCGGTGGTCAAGCAGGCGCAGATCGAACAGGTCGAGGCGCGGACGCTGGTGGTGCGCCTCGTTCCCGACCGGGCGGGCTTTGCCGAGGAACACCTGCAGGTGCTGCGCGAGGGGCTGGCCGAGCGCGTCGGGCCGGGCATGGAGTTGCAGTTTGCGCTCGTCGATCGCATCGAACCCGAGGCGGGCGGTAAGGTCCTGTACCTCAAACGGCATCCCGGGATCGAGTGGAGATCCCCGGCCGGCCCCGCGCGTCCCCAATGAAGGAACTGTCGCGACCGAAGATCGTGCGCGTTATCGCGCGGCTGAACGTGGGCGGACCGGCCCGCCAGGCAATCCTCCTGCACGACCGCCTGCGCGGGGAGGGGTTCGAGACGGTTCTGGTGCACGGATCGGTCGGTCCCGCCGAGGCGAGCCTCGAGGATCTGCTCCAGAGCCGGGGCCTGGTGTCGCAGAAGGTGCGCGACCTCGGTGCGACGATCCGCCCGCTGAGCGACGTCCGCGCGTTCGCCAGCCTGTTGCGGCTCGTCTTCCGTGAGCATCCCGACGTCGTCCACACGCACACGGCAAAAGCCGGGACGCTCGGTCGCCTGGTCGCGTCACTCTACAACCTGACGCGAACGTCGAAGAACCGGTGCCTCATCGTGCACACGTTCCACGGCCACGTGCTCGAGGGCTACTTCGGGCCGTGGGCCACGCGTGCTGTTCGCGTGAGCGAGCGGCTGCTGGGCCGCCTCACCGACCGCATCATCACGATATCGGAACGGCAGCGGGAGGAACTGGTTGGACGGTTCCTCGTGGCCGCGCCCGACCGCGTGTCGATCGTGCCATTGGGCCTCGAGCTCGATCCGTTCCTGTCGATCGGCGGCCCTGACCCGCAGTTCCGTCGCTCGATCGGCTTCCCCGAGGATGCCTTGCTCTTCGGGTGTATCGGACGGCTGGTGAGAATCAAGGACGTCCCCACGCTGCTCCGTGCCATGGTGCTGGCGCGCGAGCGGGCACCGGCTGTCAGACTGGCCATCGTGGGCGACGGCGATCAGCGTCATGCGCTCGAGGAATTGGCCGTCAGCCTCGGACTGCAGGATACCGTCCGCTTCCTGGGCTGGCGGCGTGATCTGTTGACCGTCTACACGGGGCTCGATGTCGTTGCCCTCAGCTCTCGGAACGAGGGAACCCCGGTGGCGCTGATCGAAGCGATGGCGGCGGGGCGGCCGACCATTGCCACCGAGGTGGGCGGCGTGCCGGACGTCGTCAAGCACGGCGAAACCGGCTTGCTCGTGCCCGCCGGGGATCCCGCGCGGCTCGCCGACGCCATGGTTCGAATGGCGGAGTCAGCCGAGTACCGCCGGCGACTCGGCGAAGCCGGTCGACGGGCCGCCGCAACCTACCAGAGCGAACACCTGATTCGCCGACTGACGGCGCTCTATCGCGACGGCGTCCGGGCCAAGCGCGGCGGACCGCTTGTCGACACGACCAGTCTGTAAGCGTCTCGAGAAGACAGTCCCGGCCGTGGTTCCCGATCAGTGCGGAAGACCGAGGTCGTCGAGAAAGGTCTTGAAGCGCGGGTCGGCGCGCAGCCCGTCGAACAACGGATCGACGTTGAGATAGAGC
Source organism: Vicinamibacterales bacterium (assembly GCA_036504215.1). Lineage (NCBI taxonomy): Bacteria > Pseudomonadati > Acidobacteriota > Vicinamibacteria > Vicinamibacterales > Vicinamibacterales bacterium. The sequence goes on from DASXVO010000020.1 coordinate 32,299, forward strand.
AACTCGGTCTCGTGGCGCGCGCGCGCCGCATCGAGCGATGCGAACGCGGCGTCGGCCCGGCCGAGCGCGGCTTGGAGGAACGCCCTCTGGTAGTGCGACGGCCGGATGGCGCGGGCGGGATTCTCGAGGTCGGCGAGGATCGTCAGCGCCTCGTCGCGCCGGCCGGCGCGGGCCAGCGTCCAGCCGAGGCTCGCGGCCGCGTCGGTGTCCCCCGGAGCGGCCGCCAGGGCCGCCCGGTACGCAGCCACCGCCTCGGCCACCATCCCCTTCTCCGCGTAGCTCGAACCGAGCAGAATCTGAGTGGCGTAGGCGTTCGGCGCGAGTTCGATCGCATCCCGCGCCTGCGCGATCGCCTCATCGAAGCGGCGGGCGCACAGGAAGATCAGCGTCCGGTTGCTGGCCGACAGCGCCGACAGCGGGTCGAGGTCCAGCGCCTTCCGCGACAGCGTCAGCGCTTCGTCGAAGCGACGCTCGGCCATCAGCAGCACCGAGTACCGGTGATAGGCGACGGCGGAGTTCGGATTGACCTCGAGCGCGCGCCGAAAGCCTCGCTCCGCCTCGGGCCAGTTCCAGTCGTGGAAGAACGCCATCCACGCGAGCAACGCATGCGCATCCGCCTGGTTCTCATCAAGTTCCAACGCCCGGCGGGCGGACGCCTTCGCCTGGGAAATCTCCTCGGGGCGGGGTTCTGGCCGATCGAGCGTGATCTTCGCATACGCGGCGGCCAGCGCGGCGTGCGCAGGGGCGTACCCGGGTGCGCGGCGCACGGCCTCCTGGAGATAGCCGAGAGCCTTTTCGGGCGCGCCACGCTCGATCGTGTTCAGGAAGTACTGGCCCTTGAGGAAGAGTTCCTGTGCGTCCGGATCGAGCGGCGCCACCGCCGCCGCCGGCGTGGCGACCATCCGCGGGCCGAGCGCGCCGGAGATGGCGCGCGCGATCTCGGTCTGCGTCGCAAGCAGGTCCCGCACGTCGCGGTCATACACCTGCGCCCACACGTGCGCCCCGTCGCCGGCATCGATCAACTGTGCGCTGATGCGAAGCCGGCCGGCCACCTTGCGGACGCTGCCTTCGACGATGAAGTCGGCCTTGAGCCGGCGGCCGATCTCCCGTACATCCACGTTCCGCGTGAACTGCATCGACGAGGTCCGCGCGATGACCCGCAACCCCCGTGTTTGTGCCAGCGCGGTCGTCAGATCCTCGACGAGGCCGAAGCAGAAATAGTCGTTGTCACGATCGACGCTCGCGTTCGCGAACGGCAGCACCGCGATCGTGGGTTCGGCCGGCGAGTGCAATCGCTGTCGGCCGATGAACAGAGAGGCGGCCACGGCGATGAGCACGACGGTCAGGCCAATCGCGAGGCCTACCCACCAAGCACGCGGGCGGTGGCGCGCCAACGGCGGACCGATCCGGAGTGGACCGCCTGACGGCGAATCCGCTGGCGCCACCCCGGCGTCCGGCGCAGGAGCCCTGCCGACTTCGTCCGGCCGGGATGCCGCGAGGAACTCGCCAGGCCGCCGGTTGAACGAGGCCACGTAGCTGCCCTTCGGCAGATCGATGATGACCGGATCGTTCGCTCCCTCCGCGCGGTAGTAGTCGGCCAGCTTGGCCCGGAGTCTCATGGCTTCGACTCGCACCACCGGATCGGTCCGCGGATCGAACGACGCCGGCCGCTCGAGCGCCTCGACTCCTATCACGTACTCCTTGAGCCGGTCGCCGCGGCCGGAGAGGGTCTCCTCGACGACCAGCTGCAGGAACCGGCGCAGCCGCTCCGACCCCTTGAGGGGCGTGCAGGCCAGGACGGCCTCGAGCGCGGCACGCACCTCGCCAGGCGTGGGCGGGCCGGCGTCCGGGGCCTGGCCCCGACGGTCACCCTCCCCCGGCGCTCCGCGAAAGCCCATGATCTGCCCCATCTCTGGCCCGGCCATCGGTGGATGCCCCCAGGCGAAAGCCCAGGGTCGTCGATCGGCGGATCCGCATTCTACCGTGGACCGCCCCACGCTGGCGATTCTTCCGGATTCCCTGGTTTTGCCGTGGTACTACCCCCCGGATCCTCACGCCGCCCGACCCCTTGGCGCACATTGATCGCGGCCGCACGCGGCAGAGAACCAGACCGCAGAGGCACCGAGGGCACCGCGGTTCCAGCTATGGTCGACATGCGTCCTCAGGGTTGATCTCATGATCCGTGGGCACGATGTTGCCTCCGTGAACCGTGATTCGCACACCGGGTCAACGGCCTATTCTGCGCCGCCGGGCGCTGACGGCCTGACGACGGTTCGAGGCGCAGCCCGAGGAGCCAGACCAGCCATGGGCACCAGTTCTCGCGTCCTGTCGTTGGTGGCACTGGGCTGTGCGCTCGGAATCGCCGGCCCGGCCAGTTCACAGACGACCCGCTACGTTTCGACGGCTGGTGCCGACAGCGGTGCATGCACCTCAACTCCGTGTCGAACCATCCAGTACGCGGTTGACCAGGCCACGCCGGGCGACCACGTCAAAGTCGCAGCCGATCTCTACACAGCCACCCACGAGGACGGCACACAGCGACAGGTCGTCAGCATCAAGAACGCCGTGACCATCACCGGTGGGTACACGACCACGAACTGGACGACCCCGGACGCGGCCGCGAACCCCGTGATCCTCGACGGCAGCTTCATCTACACGATTGTCCCACTGGCTGGGTCGCTCCAGGCGGATGAGACCGTCACGGGCGGCACCTCGGGAGCCACCGCCCAGGTCGGATATGCCTACACGTTGACGCCTGGGACGGGCACCTTCCAGCTCTCCGAAACGGTGACCGGCGGCACGTCAGGCGCCGTTGGGAACTACGTCGACGTCGTCGGCAACCGCGTCGCGATTGCGGTGACGTCCGGGTCGTTTCAGAACAACGAACTCATCACCGGCGCGACCTCTGGTGCGACGGCGACGATCGTGAGCCAGCGGCTGCTGATGGTGGGGCGACTGGTCACGATCATGGGCGCCACGGTCACCGTCGATGGTCTTCAGCTCATCCACGGCAATTCGACGGAGAGCGGCACCTGTCCGTTCGGCTTCTCTGCTCCCTACGGCGGGTCGGGGGGCGGCATCTACATCGCGAACGCGACGGTGATGCTGCACACCCTGCGGATCGAGAACAACATCGGCAGCAACGCCTACTCGCAGGGTTCCGGTGCGCTGATCCCCTGGAACGGCGAGCAGAACGGGGCCGGTGGAGGGCTGTTCGCCACGGCCAGCAATGTCACACTGACCGATTCCGTCCTTCGCGCCAACAACTCCAACACGCGTTTCTACGGCTCGGGCGACGCGATCTACGTGCAGAACAGCGTCCTGGTTGCCCGCCACAATCAATTCCTCGACAACCTCGGCGGCGGAGAGAGCGGCTGGCAGGGCTACTACACGCCGGTCGGGACCGTCTACACCGGCGGCACCGCGGCAACGTTGGTCGAGAACACCTTCTCGAGAAACGGAGGCGCCCCGCCCAACAACGGAGGCACGGTGATCGTCGTGTCGGGAACGGGGGCCGGACCGGTGGAGGTCACGGACAACCGATTCATCAACAACGTCGGGGCCGTGATCTCGTGGACCGGGACCGTGACGGTGAGGCGGAATCTCATGACGGACAACCCGGGGGGCGGCATCGGCATTGGCAACAAGGGATACGGCCTCATCGAGAACAACCTGTTCCTGAACAACGGAAGCGACGGGGCGGACGGCACGGCGATCCACCACGGAAACTGGGCCACCGTGAACGACCCGCTGACGACGTTCAACCACAACACGATCGCCGGGTCCCGAGGGAACTCGGCGGTCTACGTGTGGTCGGGCACGGCCGATTTCCGTAACAACATTGTCGCCGGCAGCACGCTCGGCTTCGATGTCCGGAATCAGTACCTCAAGCGCCTGTCCCTGCGTCAGACGCTCTTCGACGGCAACGGGGCTGACATCAGCGGAAGCGTCACCGAGGACGTGGGCCACATCGATGGCCCGGCTGCCTTCGATGTGGACGGGTATCACCTCACCTCGACGTCGGCGGCCGTGGACGCCGGGTCGGACGTCGGTGTCATCGACGACATCGACGGAGCGGTGCCGAAACGGCCGCAGGGCCGCGCGCCGGATATCGGAGCCGACGAATCGCCGTTTTCGAGGCCGTACACCGGTGCGGCGTTCGGCTTGACCAAAACGGCATCGAAGCCACGGCTCCTCACCTGGTGGCCGGACAACGCGTCGGCCCCCTCGCACCGCATCGGTCAGGAGTTCCTCATCGCGCTGTCGAACCCGACGACCGCTCCGACGTCCGCGTCGTTCTCGATGACCGACACGTTCCCGGCAGACCTCGTCTTCAGCGGCGAGAGCCACGCGTCCGGCATGTCGTTTGCCCGCGCCGGCAGCGACCTTTCGTGGCACGCCACTACGAACCTGGCTCCCGGAGGCATTGCGTGGGCGAGCATCGTGGGCGAGGCGGGCCCGGAGGATGTCCGCAAGACGATTACCAACCAGGCGACCGCCGACTTCACGCTCACGGACGGAACGGGGGGGACCCTGACGGCCTCGGCCGGCGCCACGCGCATTAAGGGGGCGCACCTCAACGAACTACGCCAGCGGATCGATCAGCTACGGACGCGCGTTGGCTTGGGGACCCATCCCTGGACCGATGACACCCTGGTCCCGGGCGTCATCGTCATCAAGGTGGCGCATCTGACCGAGATGCGCGCTGCACTGGACGACGTCTACACCCATGAGGGCAGGCGGGCACCCGCCTACACGCCGCCGAGCCCGGTGGCTGGTGGCACGCCAATGTGCCGCTGACGCCCGCGGGCATGACACCGGCGAGCCGGTCAATCCCCTGGGCGGGACCGTCGAGTGGATCTCGTCGCTGTCCGACACCGCGTCTGCGGCCGACGTGATGACCCATACCGAGAACCCGGTGCTGCAAGCCGCGGCGAACGCGAAGGACGGCACGCCGTTCACCGCGGTCACGAGCGTGCCGGGCGTCGACAGCGGGACACTCGTGCCGAGCCAGGTGTCCCACCGGCAATTCGCGGAGGCGGGCGCCCGCACCTTCACGGACGGATCCCGCCACTCCGGCACGGTTATCGTCGGGGCCGGGTCCGGGCCGACGCTGATGGCCATCCACTCGGCGCGCGGCTCCACGCTCGGCGGCGCTTCGGTGACGATGGCCGGCACGTATCTCCTTGCATCAGGTCGTCCAAGCGCCCCTCGGGCATGGCTGGAGCCATGTCCGACCGATGATCCATGGCCTCGGAAACCTGTTCCGACCGCGGCGGGGATTCCCTGGCCGTCGACCATCGGTAGGGAAAGGCCTGCCCGTCGGCCTGGGACTGGACCCTCGGTGCGCTTCGTGCCTCTGTGGCCGGGTTCTCCGCGGGCTCTCGGGCTCGGGGGTCTCCGTGCAGACCGGTGATCGACGGGCGGCGCTGATATACTCCGGCCATCCGAGGAGAGCCGTGATGTTCATGCGCCGAGTGGTTCTTGCTGTCGTGCTGATGGTTGCCGGGCTTCTCGCGTCCGTTCCCGCACAGGAACCGGCGCCAGTCAGCCCTTCCCTCTTCGATGCCATGAAGTGGCGGGCGATCGGCCCGCACCGGGCGAGCCGCACGGTGGCGGCCGCCGGTCATCGCGCACAGCCATTCACCTTCTACATGGGCGCCGTCAACGGCGGCGTGTGGAAGACCACTGATGCCGGGCGGACGTGGAAGCCGATCTTCGACGACCAGCCGACCGGCTCGATCGGCGCGATCGCGGTCGCGCCATCCGATCCGAACATCGTCTACGTCGGCAGCGGCGAGGGGCTGCACCGCCCCGACCTCTCCACCGGCGACGGCATCTACAAGTCGATCGACGCCGGTCGGACGTGGACGCATCTCGGTCTGCGCGACGCGCAACAGATTCCTCGCATCGACGTCGATCCCCGCAACCCCGACCGCCTGTTCGTCGCCGCGCTCGGCCATCCCTACGGGCCGAACGTGGAGCGCGGGATCTTCCGCTCCACCGACGGCGGCCGGACGTTCGAGAAGGTGCTCTACAAGGACGAGAACACCGGCGGCAACGACGTGGACATCGACCTTGCCAATCCGGACGTCGTCTACGCGACGTTGTGGGAGGAGCGGCAGGGGCCCTGGGAGAATGCGGCCTGGGCGGGCATGAATGGCGGCATCTTCAAGTCCACCGACGGCGGCACCACGTGGCGACCGTTGACCGAGGGCCTGCCGCCCGTCGTGCAGGCACACCTGGCCATCTCGTTGTCGAACCCGAAGCGTCTCTACGCGAGCGTAGCCGCTGGAGCCGCCCGCGGCAGCGTGACCGGCCGCGGCACCACCGGCATCTACCGCAGCGACGATGCGGGGGCCACATGGGTGAAGGCGACCGACGACGCGCGGCCCGCGGGTCGAATCGGCGGAGGCGATCTGCCGATGCCGCTTCCCGACCCGAAGAACCCGGACCGGATCGTCGTGGCGAGCACGGTGTCCTGGGAATCGATCGATGCAGGCAGGACCTGGGCCCCGTTCAAGGGCGCGCCTGGCGGCGAGGACTATCAGAACGGATGGATCAACCCCGACAATCCCGCCATCATGCTGCTCACCGTGGACCAGGGAGCGGTCGTGACGCTGAACGGCGGGGATACCTGGAGTTCCTGGTACAACCAGCCCACGGCAGCGCTCTACCACGTCGTGGCGGACAATGCCTTCCCCTACCGCGTCTGCAGCGGCCAGCAGGAAAGCGGTTCGGTGTGCATCGCAAGCCGCGGCAACTACGGCGCAATCTCGGACCGCGACTGGCTGCCTGTCGGCGTGGACGAGTACGGCTACGTCGCCCCCGACCCGCTCGACCCCGACATCGTCTACGGCGGGAGAAGCGTGACCCGCTTCGATCGGAGGACCGGCCAGGTGTCGCCGGTCGGCCCGATGGCAGGCCGCGTCGGGCAGGCGGGCTTCCGCTCGGTGCGCACGATGCCGGTGGTCTTCTCTCAGGTGGACAAGCGCACGCTGTACTTCGCGAACAACCATCTGTGGAAGACGGTCGATGGTGGCGCGCACTGGAAGCAGATCAGCGGAGACTTGACGCGCGCTACCTGGGAGACGCCAAAGAGCGTCGGCCAGTACAGCGACGATCCGACGGCGAAACCCCAGCAGCGAGGGGTGATCTACACCGTCGCGCCCTCCTACCAGGACATGGTGCACGTCTGGGTGGGAACCGACGACGGGCTGATCCACGCGACCGCGGATGCCGGGCTGACGTGGACGGACGTCACGCCTGCCGGACTCGGCGCCTGGGCCAAGGTGTCGCTCATCGACGCCGGGCGCTTCAGCCCGCTCACGGCCTATGCGGCGGTCAACACGCTTCGGCTCGACGACCTGCGCCCGCACATCTACCGGACGCACGACGGTGGCAAGACGTGGACCGAGATCGTCGCGGGCATCCCGAACGGCGAGACGGTGAACGCGGTTCGGGAGGATCCCGTGCGCGAGGGGTTGCTGTTCGCGGGCACCGAGCGCGGCGTCTACGTATCGTTCGACGACGGGACGCACTGGCAGTCACTGCGTCTGAACATGCCGGTCACGTCGGTTCGCGATCTCGTCGTGAAAGACGACGATCTCGCGGCAGCCACGCACGGTCGAGGATTCCTGATTCTCGACGACATCACGCCGTTGCGCCAGGTGGCCGCGACATCGGACCAGCAAGAGGCGATCCTCTTCAAGCCGACGACGGCGTGGCGCGTCCGTTGGAACATGAGCCCCGACATGCCCTGGCCGCTGGAGGAACCGACCGGGCCGAATCCACCGGACGGCGCGATCATCGACTACTACCTGAAGTCGCCGGCGAACGGACCGGTCACGCTCGAGATTCGTGAGCGGGACGGCAAGCTGGTCCGAAGGTATGCCAGCGACGACCCGATGCCGAAGCTGCCTGACGCGGCGGCTGCCGCGGTGCCCCTCTACTGGTATCGCCCGCCGCAGACACTGAGCGCGAGCGCCGGCATTCACCGGTTCCTGTGGGACGTCCACTATCAGCCGCTGCCGGCCGGCGGGGGCGGCGGTGGGCGGGGCGGCCTGCCCATCGGCGCGATCCCGCACGAAAGCGGCGCTGCGCCCTCCACCCCGTGGGTCTCGCCCGGGGCTTACACCGTGACGCTGACGGTCAACGGCAAATCCAGCACGCAGCCCATCACCGTCAAGCAGGATCCGCGGGTGAAGACGCCATCGCTGGTGATGCAGCAGGCCTACGCGCTGACGCGGTCGATGTACTTCCACGCCGTGGATGCACAGGTGGCGGCGATGGACCTCGCGGCGCTGCGGTCACAGGTCGCGGCGCTCGTGCCGAACGCCAAGGGAGCCACGGCCCAGGCGCTGGCGGCGTTCGAGACGGCGGCGGCGGCCCTCGAGGGGCAGCGGCCAGCCGCAGACAGCGGGGCTCGCGGCCCGGGCGGCGGCGCGACGCCGGGAGCTGCCCAGCTGCCGGCTCCGCCGCCCGACACGTTGTGGGCGCTTGGCGCGCTGCTGGCCGCTCGCATGAACTCCATGCAGGCGGCTGACGTGGCGCCAACGGCCGCGACGCTCGAGGCGGCAAAGGCGGCGGAAGGCGCGGCCATGCGCGTGATGTCGCGGTGGAGCGCGCTACGCGCAGTGGATCTCTCCAGGTTGAATGCAGCGCTGAGGGCCGCCAAGCTCGCACCGTTGAAGTGAACAAGCCTGAGGCGGCGCGGACCACCCCCGCACGTCACCGTGCCGGGGTGATCCGCGCTACCCAGCCTCCGCCCGGCGCGAGGTGAATCCGCAGGCGATCGCCGGCGGCCACGCCGCGAGCCTCACGCGCATAGTCCACGCCGACCCGGTCTGCATTCGGACCGTCGCGGTAGATGTCCGCCTGCCATCCGCCGGCACCGAGGAACGACAGGTCGACATCCAGGTCGCGCGGCTCCCAGCCGGTCAGCGCGCCGACGTACCAGTCCCGTCCCGTGCGGCGGGCGACGAGGATGTGCGACCCGACCGCTGCAGACAGCACCCGTGTCTCGTCCCAGACGACGGGGACGGCCGAGAGGAAGGCGAGGCTTTCCGGCTCGCGGCGGTAGTTGGACGGCGAATCGGCCAACATCTGCAGTGGGCTCTCGAACACGACGTACATCGCGAGCTGCTGGCAGCGCGTGCCCTGGCTCATCGGGCGGTTGAAGATCGGCTTGAAGTCGGCCTTCGTCGCGTTCATCATCGCGCCCGGCGTGTAGTCCACCGGGCCGGCCAGCATCCGCATGAATGGGAAGGTCACGGCGTTGTCGGGTGAGGCGAGTTCGCTCCACTTGCTCTGCTCGAGGCCGAGCACGCCCTCGCTGGTAAGCACGTTCGGGTACGTCCGGTAGAGGCCGGTCGGCTTGTACGCGCCGTGGAAGTCGACGAGCAACCGGCGTTTTGCGGCCTCGCGCGCCACCCGTTCGTAGAAGTTGACCATCCACTGGTCCTCGCGCTGCATGAAGTCCACCTTGATCCCCTTCACGCCCCACTTCTGGAACAGGTCCAGCGCCGGCTGCAGCTGATCGTCGAGAGTCTTCCAGACCACCCACATGATCAACCCGACGTTCCTGGCCTTTGCGTGCGCGGCAATGGCCTCCATGTCGATCGCCGGCACGACCGCCAGCAGGTCACCGAGCGGATACCAGCCCTCGTCGAGGATGATGTACTCGAGTTTCTGCTCGGCCGCGAAGTCGATGTAGTGCTTGTAGGTGTCGGTGTTGACGCCCGCGCGGAACGGCACGCCGAACACGTTGTTCGCGTTCCACCAGTCCCACGCGACCTTCCCCGGCCTGATCCAGCTCGTGTCGGCCACGCGGCTCTCCGACGCCAGGCGGTAGACGATGTCGCTCTCGAGCAGCGTCGCGTCCCGCTCGGCGACGACGAGCACCCGCCAGGGGAATTCGCGCGCCCCGCGCGTGCGGGCCATGTAGGGCGCGCGCTCGAGGACTTTCTCCGTGCGGTCGCGTTCGAGCTGAACCTTCACCGGATGATAGGGAAACTGTCCCTTGAGGCTGTTCGGCTCGGGTCCCGTCGTCAGGTCCATGCCCGGATAGTCCAGCAGGTCGGCTTCGGTGATCGCCACCTTCAGTCCGTCACCGACCTCGACGAGCGCGGGCAGCGAGGAGAATTTCTCGCCGACCTCGCTGATGCGGATCCGCTTGTAGGAGCGTTCCTGGTGGGAAATCAGGCTCGTCTCCTCCGGGAAGTAGAGGCGATGGTCGCCGGCGAAGCAGAACGTCGCCTCCTCACCGCGCACCTCGATCTCGCCGGGCAGCTTCGACACGAACCGGTACGCGACCCCGTCGTCGTAGACGCGAACGACGAGAGAGAAGTCGCCGGCGAAGTCGACGCGGCGCTCGTTGAACCGGTCGCGGATCTCCGCGCGCTTGACCTGGACGACGGGCCGGAGCGTCTGGTCGATGGTGCGAGTGCTTGTCCCGACGACCGAGGGGTGCGAGCCGAGCACCCGGTTGCCGTCGAGTGTCAGCGTCAACCGGGACGGCCGGAGGACCTCGCGGCCGCGAACGGCAATCGCCCAGGTGAGCGCCTCGCCGGCCTCGACCGTCGCCACGATCGCTCCGTTCGGCGACGCGACCGTCAGCGGCCGTGCCGGTGGCGCCGCGCTGACGGCGGACACCGCCGCCATCATCGCCATCATCGAACACATCACCATCCGGCCCAGTGTGCGCACCGTCATTGGCGTTCCTCCTCTGGAAGGCCCGATTCCATCCGGCTCGGGCGCCGGGCGAGTGAATCGCCCCTGCGCGCTCTGCGTGCCCTCGGTCGGGAACCGTGTGCTATCTCGGCCCGGCCGGCAGATATTGCTCCAAAAACCCGTAGCGCAGCGTCTCGAGGTGCACGCCGCTGATCCCGTGCTGCCGGTTCGGGTACTCCATGAAGCTGAACTGCTTGTTGAGGTCGATCAGCCTGTTCAGCAGCCGCTGCGTACCTTGGAAATGGACGTTGTCGTCGCCCGACCCGTGGATGATCAGCAGCTTGCCCTGCAGGCCCTCGGCAAACGTGATGGGAGAGCCGTTCCGGTAGCCATCCGGGTTGTCCTGCGGCAGCCCCATGTAGCGTTCCTGGTAGATCGAATCGTAGAGCGACTGGTCCGGCACCGGCGCGCCAGCCACGCCCACCTTGTAGAGATCGGGCGAGCGGAACAGCAGGTTGAGCGTCATCGACCCGCCGCCGCTCCAGCCGAAGACGCCGACGCGGGACAGGTCCACGTACGAATGTGACGCGGCCAGGGCCCGCACCGCGGCCGCCTGCTCCTTCGATGCCAGCACGCCGACCTCTCCGTAGATGATCTTCCGCCACGCCCTCCCCTTTGGCGCCGGCGTCCCCCGATTGTCGAAGCTCGCGATCAGATACCCATCGTCGGCCAGCGTTGCGGCGAGAATCCGTGCAGCCCCGCCCCAACTGTTGTTGACCGTGGTCGCGGCCGGCTCGCCATAGACGTTGACGACGATTGGGTACTTCTTCGACGGATCGAAGTTCGAGGGACGAATCAGCCAGCCGTCAATCTTCACGCCGTCCCCGATGTCGACCTGGAGCATCTCCGTTCGGCCGGCGAGGATCGGCGCGACCTTCGCCTTGAGGTCGGCGTTGTCCTGGAACACCCGCGCCACCTGGTGCCCGGGCAGCCGCACCAGGTCGGCTTCGCCCGGGGAATCGAACGCCGAGTGATTGTGGAACGCCCAGCGGCAGTCTGGCGACATCGTGTAACTGTGCGTGCCGCCGGCGCCGGCCGGCGTCACACGCTCGGTCTTCCCGCTGCCGTCGAGCCGCGCCCGATAGAGAGAGCGCTCGGTGGCGTTGTCGGGCGACGCGATGAAATACAACCAGCCTCCGTCCTCGTCCACGCCGGCAATCGACATCAGATCGAAGGGCTGCGTCGTGACCAGTCGCGCCTGGCCGTTCCGCGAAACGGCGTACGCGTGGCGCCAGCCGTCGCGCTCGCTCACGAAGAGAAGTCGCGCACCCTTCTCGAGCCACACGAAGGACTCATTGATGTTCACCCAGGCGTCGTCGTGGTCTCGGAACATTTCCTTCACGTCGCCGGTCGCGACGTTCGCGATGAGGACGGTGTTCGTGTTCTGGAGGCGGTTCAGATGCTGCAGCACCAGTTCCTGCGAGTTGCCGGCCCACGCCATTCGCGGAATGTAGATGTCGCGCGGGTTCCCCGGGGCCTTCACCCACCGAGTGGCCCCGCCTGTCGCACTCACCGCGCCGACGCGAACTGCCGCGTTCGTCTGCCCCGCCTTGGGATAGGGATACCGGGTGATGACCGGGTAGAGGGAGTCGGTGTAGTTGATGAGTGCGAACTCAGGCACGCCGCTCTGGTCGAACTGGAAATAGGCGATCTGGCGACCGTCTGGGCTCCAGTCGAATCCGTCGCGCAGCGAGAACTCCTCGTCGTAGACCCAGTCCGAGGCGCCGTTGATGATGTGACCCGAACCATCGATCGTGAGCCGGGTCACCGCGCTCGTCTTGACGTCTTCGACGTAGAGATCGTTGTCGCGAACATACGCGGCGCGTGTGCCGTCCGGCGAGAGCTTGGCGAAGAGCAGCCCCGACTTCGATTCGCCCCCGAGCCGCCGCCACGACTGGTCCGTCCGATCCAGGACCCAGCAGTCGTACGCCGTCTTTCGGATCAGTACCCGTCGCGCGTTGGCAGTGAACAGGATGCGGCGGCCATCGGAGTTCGCGCGGTAGTCGTCGAACGCCAGCGGCTTGCCGAGTTGCGGCGGCGTCAAGTGCGCCGCCGTCATCACGACGGATCGTGCCCCGGTTGCCGGGTCGTACCGGACGATTTCCATGGCGCCGGCAGCGTCGCGTTCCACCGCCTCGTAGGCCTGCCCGCCATCCACCCATCGTCCGCCCGCACCGGCGCGGCGGGGCCGTGCGCCGAACTCGGCATTCACCCGGCCAATCATGGCCTCCATGTTCTTCGAGAGCTGCGCCGTCGCTGGAACCGCTCCGAGGAGCGCGGCGGTGGTGACCAGGACGACGAGGGCGGGGCGCAGTGCGGGTCGGATCGTCATAAGGGTCCTCGCTCGGAATCGCTGGAGCGCTATTGTAGCGTGCTACACTCCGGCGCCGGAGTCCCGATGCACATCGAGGTGACACCTATGCCCGCATGCGCAAGATCCCTGTCGTCTCGTCGGATCGTCCTGGTGCTGGGTCTCGCGGCGGCGGCGGTCGCGGTGTCACGCATAGCCTCACCCACGACGGCTATCTCTTCATCGTCGAGGCGCCGGGCGCTGAAACGGCCAGGCGAATCGTCCCGGCCGAGCCCCTGATCGAGGAGTTCCTCGACACCCGAATCCCGGATGAAACGTCGCACTACAACCTGATCGTGGAGTGGGCCGAGCACCTCGCGCGGCGCGCACTGTCGAACGAGGTCATCACGCCCGGCCAGACGACAGTGGGCGACGTGCTGCATCTCGACTTCGGCCTGACCTACATGGGCCTGTCGAGCGACTGGCAGAAGATGGCGTACGTGCTGCGCGACGGGGAAACCGACGTGCCCGACGGCCTGAAGCGCGCGATGGCCGACACGAACACGCGCCAGGACACCCTCGCCCGGATCTCGTGGCCCGGCAAGACGGCGGGCCAGGTCTACGACGAGACGATGGCGGAGATGCAGGCGAAGGGCATCACGGCACAGATCTACTCGCACCCACTCGGAAACCAGGGGCACGGACTCGGCGCATCGGTCGACATGCGGTCCGCGGCACGCGACCCGAAGGCCGCGCCGAAGACGCTGCGGAAGGGGTCCTTCCTGGCGATGGAACTCAACACCCAGGCACCGCTGCCCGAATGGAACGGACAGAAGGTCACCGTGATGGCCGAGGATCCGGCCTGCCTGACAGACGAGGGATGGAAGTTCTTCCGGCCGCGGCAGGAGACGTTCTACGTGATCCGATCGAGCGCGCCGGCGCGGGCACCGTACGAGGATGGCCTGTACGCCGAACTCCGCACGAGCAAGGGCTTGATCACGCTGCAGCTGGAGTTCGAGAAGACGCCGGTGGCGGGGCGCGAAGACGCCGGCAACGGCGGTGAAGTACGTCGTGCGTCGCCGGGGCAACGTGCCGTGGCCAAGGAGGGCCAGACGCGCATCACTCCCGCTCTCGACGAGGCCCTCCTCGGCATGCGGGTGGGCGAGAAGCGGTTCGTGATCCCGCCGGAGACGACGCTCGTCTATGAGATCGAGGTCGTCGCGATCGAATAGGTCAGCCGAGCAGGTTCGCCGCCACGACGTGGTCGAGGGATATTTGCGACCAGGTCTCCATCTGCTCGCGGCGTTCGAGCAACTCGGGCAGCGTGAGGAAGCGCAGATCGGTGATGCACGCTTCGCCCTTGGAGACGTTCTCGTCGGTCAGTTCGCACAGGTGGATGACGCCGAAGTGCACCTGGCCTACCGGCGTCGTGTCGTCGTTCAACAGCGCAAGTGGCCGCGTGCGGAAGTGCCCGTCCATGCGCAATTCCTCGTGCAGTTCCCGCTGGAGCGCTTCCTCGTAGAAGTCGAGACCCGCCGCGAACAGACTCTCATCGCGATGGTTGATGTGGCCGCCGATGCCGATCGATCCCATGGACACCAGCCGCTTCTCACCTGAGCCCTTGCCGCGCACGTAGTGCAGCAGCGTCCTGGCCTTCTTGATCAGGACGTACGGGATGATCTGCTTGAGGGAGGGATCCTCTTCAGCTTTCGAGCGCGGCACGAAACGCGTGTGCTGGGCCTCGAGGATCCGGGGGATGTAGGCGGCCACGTCGGTCCGAATGCCATGGAAGGACCCGATCTCGTCGAGCAACGCCCGCGGAAAGCACAGCACCATCTCGTCGCGCATGTGACCGATCCTCCTGGCCGGTGAAGGCAGTTTCAAACCTATCGATTGTAGAGCCGCGCGGCCGGCCCCGCAAATGTCCCGCCGCCGACGCTATAATCCACTCTCGGGCAGAGACCGGTGAGGACCACACATGGACAAGAGAGTCGGGATCGTCACGGGCGGCGGAGATTGCCCGGGCCTCAATGCCGTGATCAGGGCCGTGGCGAAGGCGGCGGCGCGCCGCGGATGGGAGGCGATCGGCATCATCGGCGGGTACGACGGGTTGCTCGAGCCGCCCCGCACCCTGCCCCTCGACTACCACGCGCTCGACGGCCTGCTGGTGCGCGGGGGCACGATCCTCGGCACGGCCAACCGCGGACGATTCTCGGCGAAGACCGGCCACGGCCAGGAGCGCCAACTGCCCGTTGAACTGCTCGCGGAAACCAGGCGGAGCATGGCGGCGCTCGGCATCGACGCACTGGTGTCAATTGGCGGCGACGGGTCGCTGTCGATCGCGCAACAGATGCACGAATACGGCATCCCCGTGGTCGGCGTGCCGAAGACGATCGACAACGACGTCGGCGGGACCTTGTTCACGTTCGGATTCGCCTCGGCCGTGGACTGCGTCACCGACGCGATCGACCGGCTGCACACGACCGCAGAGAGCCACGGCCGCGTGATGGTCGTCGAGGTGATGGGCCGGTATGCGGGATGGCTCGCACTCTACGGCGGCATCGCGGGGGGCGCAGACGTCATCCTCATCCCGGAAGTGCCGTTCAGCTACGACGCCATCGTCGCGAAGGTCCAGGAGCGTGAGGCCAGGAACAAGCACTTCACTCTCGTCGCCGTCGCCGAGGGGGCGCGGGAGAAGGGCGGCGGATTCGTGACGTTGACCGAACAGCCGCAGAACCGCGAAGCGAGACTCGGCGGCATCGGCGCCGTCGTGTCGGCCGAACTCGAGCGTCGGACTGGCAAGGAATCGCGCGTCTGCGTGCTCGGCCACCTGCAGCGCGGAGGCACGCCGTCGCCATTCGACCGCGCGCTGTGCTCCATGTTCGGCACCGAAGCGATGGACCTCGTAGTGGCCGGAGACTTCGGGAAGATGGTCGCGTATCTCGGCACGCACGTTGGCGCGATCACCATCGCCCGCGCCGTCGCGAAGCTGAAGACCGTGCCTCCCGGCAGCGACATGTCACTCACCGCGCGCGCGCTCGGCATCTGCCTCGGCGACTGACGCGTCGGCCCTCCACCCGCAGTTCGTACGACGCGCCCGGCGGCACCTCCAGCCGAAGTACCGTTCGGTGACGATCCGCGGTTCGATTCTCGAGCGTCGCCGAGACGCGGCCGAGCGCACGATCGAACACGATCGGGGCGTCCGCCGCAAAGCCGTCACGATCGAGTTCCAGGCGGAGCGTCCGGACAGGGGAGCCGCCGGAGAGCATCGCGCAGAACCTCTGGCGCAGACCGTCGCGCGGTACGACGCTGGTCTGGCCGCCCTGCTCCGTCAAGGTGCCGCCGTACGCCATGAGGCCGAAGAGCGGGTCGTCGGACAGCCGGCGGCGACGCCGGGGCTGTTCACGGGCAACTGCTGGTCTGCGCTACGATGTGAACCTGGTCGACTGCATGTCATGCGGAGGAGGACGCCGTGCCCGAAGAAGTTGAAGTCCCGACCGAGAAGCTGCACGAGGCCATCCAGGAGGAACTCGAACACGAGGGTGGCCGGCTGCTGAAGCTGGCCGCACTCACGACAGCGTTGCTCGCCGCGTGCGCGGCCGTCGCCGCACTCGAGGCAGGCGGAACCATCAACGAGGCGCTTCTGCTGAAAGCCGATGCCACGCGCCTGCAGGCCGAAGCCTCCGATCAATGGGCCTACTACCAGGCGAAGGGCGTGAAGTCGGCGGTTGCCGAGGCGTCGCGCACATCCTGGCTCGCGATCGGGAAGGAACCCCCGGCCTCCTATGCCGAGCTGCAGGCCCGCTACGCGCGTGAGCAGGAGGAAATTAAGAAGGCCGCCGAGGAGAAGCAGCGGGAGCGCGACCAGAAGGAGCGCGAGGCAGACGCCCTGCTCCATCACCATCACCGGTACGCCGACGCCGTGGCTCTCTTCCAGGTGTCGATTGCGCTTGGGGCCGTCGCGGCACTCACCCGCAACCGGTTCGTCTGGATCGGCTCTGTCGGCATCGGCATCGCCGGGCTTGCCCTGGGGCTCGTGACGCTGCTGGGGTTGGCCTAGCAGCCACGAACGACTCGCCCCCAACGAGCGTCGCGGGGTGTGAAGCCTTCACACCCGATCCCGACAGACTGGTCGGGCGGGCCGATCCGCGACTGACGATTCCGACACCGCGCCGCCGAAATTGGCAGACGCGATTGCCTCGGCCAACCAGACCGAACGTGGACGCGGACCTGGCAGCGCGACCGGCCACTACCGACCGGGAATGTCGATGACAGTGGCTGATTGGCCGTCGCCCAGATCTGGCACAGCCCATGCTCAGAGTCCAGCGCCCCCCGCTCTGGCCCAGCCTGCCCCCGGCCGGCCGCGTACCTCGTCAGATCGCTGCATCCCGGGAGACGACCGTGGCGAGGAAAGGCGCGCCGATGAGAACGGGATTGGCCGCGGTCATGGCGCTGGCGCTGTTCGCCGCGACCCCCGCACGGACCATGGGCGCACCCCAGGTGCGCGTGTCGCCTGGTCCGCTCTCTGCCGCGCACGCCAAGCTCGACGACCTTGCAAACTGCGGGCGATGCCACGATCCGGCCCGCGGGCTGGCAGCCGAGCGCTGCCTTGCCTGTCACAAGCCGATTGCCGATCGAATCGTGCGCAGGAAGGGCGTGCACCGCGGAGTGACCGACGACTGCCGGCGGTGTCACACCGAGCACCGTGGCGTCGACGGCGATCTGCGGCGCCTCGACCGGCAGACGTTCGACCACGCTGCCGAGACCGGCTTCGTGCTCGACGGCCAGCACGCGCGAAGCGGCGTCACCTGCACCTCCTGCCACAAGAGTCGCAGCTTCGTCGACGTCCGATCCGACTGCGGCTCGTGCCACGCCGACGCGCACAAGGGCACGCTCGGGCGAACCTGCACGCCTTGCCACCGGACGACGGTTCCATTCAAGCAGACGCGGAACGACTTCGACCACGCCGGCGCGCGGTTCGTCCTCACCGGGGCGCACCTCGTGGCGGCGTGCGAGAAGTGTCACGCCGGTGGCGTGTTTCGCGGCCTCAAGTTCGAGGATTGCTCGGGCTGCCACAAGGTCTCTCACCGTCGGTCGCTGGGGCCGACCTGCGGGTCGTGCCACGTCACCGAACGGTGGGCGACCGCCGCGCGCGGGTTCGAGCACGCGAAGGCCGGTTTCGCGCTGGCCGGCGCGCACGCGAGGATGGCGTGCGCGAAGTGTCACGTGGCGGGCGTGCGGACCCCGCTGGCGCACGACCGATGCGCCGCCTGCCACGCGGACGCGCACCGCACCAGCGTGCGAGAGGACTGCCACAAGTGCCATGACGAGGAGAGCTTCCGGAAGGCCAGCTTCGATCACGGGGCCCGGACGGGGTTCGCACTCGCCGGGCGGCACGAGGGGCTCCCGTGCCGCAAGTGCCACACGGGGCTGTCGGCCCCGGACGTGCCGCTCGCCCTCAAGGTGCTGGACTTCCGCGGGGCGACCGGCCGCTGCGCGTCGTGTCACAGGGACCAGCACAAGGGCGAGTTCGGTCTCGTGTGCAACGCATGCCACGGACCGGCGACTTTCAAGGCCGCAGGGTTCGTGCACCCGCGTTCACCCGGGTTCTTCGCGGGCCGACATCAGGGGTTGGCGTGCGTGCGGTGCCACGTGCGCGCGTCCGATCCTCGCGGCGCCCGCATCGAGCCGGTGTCCGGCCGGGGGCAGGCGCTGCCGCCATCGATGGCCTGCAGTGGGTGTCACGTGGACGTGCACTTCGGCCAGGTGGAGGCGCCGTGCGAGCGATGCCACGCAGTGGATGCCGCGAAGTTCGCGCCCACCCGCTTCTCCCACGACGGCGGATCGTTCCGGCTCGCGGGCAGGCACGCGAGCATTGCATGCGCGAAGTGCCACCCTCTCCAGACCGCCGTGTTCCCGGCTGGCGCCGGGACGGCCATGCGGCTGAGGCCGGTGGCGCGAGACTGCCGGTCCTGTCACCAGGACCCGCACATGGGCCAGGCGGATCCCGATTGCGCGCGGTGCCACACGCTGACCTCGTTCACACTGGCCGCCTACGATCACTCGGGCCTGGACGACCTGTTCGGCGTGGCCACGCACGCGCACCTTCCGTGCCGCGCCTGCCACAAGGTCGAGACCGGCCGGTTCCCGGCGGGCTGGGGCACCGCGATGCGGCTCAAGGTCGGCCGAACCTGCCTCGAATGTCACCCGTGATTCCGACCGCGTCGCCCGCAGCCCCTTGGGGCTCGATGGCCGCCAGCAGCGGGCCCGCAGGCACGACCGCGCGAATCAGGGCAGCGACGCCGGGATGCGTTCGAACAACTGGATCCGCTTGTTCACCTGCTCGCTCACGAGAATGAGCCGGCGGGCGCGATCCACGGCAATGCCGGCGGGGAGTTGCATCTGCCCCGGCCGTTCCCCGAGTTCTCCCACCCACATCAGCGGCTGGCCGTCAGTGGTGAACATCTGGAAGTTGTTGAAGTCGGAGTCCACGACGTACACGACATTCTCGGCGTCCACGGCGATTCCCTTCGGCCGCCTGAACTGTCCGGGGCGGACGCCAAGGGATCCGAAGCTCGCGATCACGTGCAGGTCGACGTCGAACACTTCCACCCGGCAGTTCATGGTATCCGTCACGTAGACGCGGCCGTCGGGACCGCTGGCGACGCCCGTCGGGAAATTGAACTCGCCCAGGCCCGTGCCACGCCGGCCGACGGTTCGAAGCAGTCTGCCGGAACTGAGTTCGAAGACGAGCAGCGCGTGCCGCCGAGAGTCGACGACGTACAAACGGCCCCGGGTATCGTCCACCGCGAGCCCGCTCGGGGCGACGAGTTCCGCCCGCTGGCCGATGGCGGTCCGGAAGCCGAGGTCGGCACCGAAGACGAGGATCCGACCGAGGCCGCTGTCGCCCACGTAGATGTTGTTCGACGCGTCCACCGCCAGACCGACCGGCACCCGGAACATCGCCTGGCCCGACTTTGCCCCGATGGCCGTGAACGAGCGCCGCTCCGCGTCCATGACGAAGACGGCGGCCTGGGCCGTGTCGCTGACGATGACCCGGCCGAAGCCGTCCACGGCGACGCCAAACGGCTTCATGAAGCCGTTCGCGTTCCGGTTCTCGCCGGCTAATCGGTCCTTCCCGAGCAGCGCCTCCTTGAGCGACATCGTCTTGGGCTTGCGAACGGCCCCGACGTCATCACCGCCGGCATACGTCCTGACGTAGCGAATTCGTGGTTCGTCGGGAGGTCCCGGCCACACGGTCTGAACAGGCGTCGTCCTGAGATCCGGCGCCGGGGCCTTCCGCTCGGAGGCGGCCATCCCAACGAGTCCCACGAATAGAAACGCCACGAGCGGCAGTTCCTTCCGCAGTGCGAGGTTCGTCGTGTCTTGTTTGTCGTGGCTCATCATCATCCTGTCGCTCCCCAACGCCGGCGCGTACGCGCTCGCGAGTCGTCAATGACAGCCCGAGGCCGTCGTGCAGTTGCTCATTTGATATCCGTTCGGCGACGCCGCGGCCGTGAACGCCGTGATCCGGGCCGCGCCGTTGTTGAAGGGGGCCCGATCGGAGCTGAGCGCGATCAGGAACGGGCGGAAGCTGCCGTGCGGGGAGGCCGAGTGACACGCCTGGCACGGGCGCGACGCGTGGCTGCTGACGTTGTGGACGGTGTTCGTGCTTCGGATCGTCGACGCGCTGTGGCAGTTGAAACAGAACCCGGTAGCCACCGATATCGTCGGGCTGGTGGTGTTCCAGGTGGCGTTGGCGAACCGGAGCATGTAGGCGTTGGTCGAGCCGTGCGCGCCCTGCGGGACCGAGGCCCCCGTCGTCTCGTTGTTCCCGTGGCAGTCGGTGCAGTACATCCTCGTCGCGCTCGTCGTGGTATTCCACGGGGCAAGAAGGTTGGTGGCCGGCACTCGCAGGTGGGGCGGACCGACGACCGGGTGGTAGCTCCGGTTGTTCGGATTGACGGCGGCGGCGACGTCGGTTTCCGGACCGCCCGACGGGGCGTTCGGCGGCGTCGGGCCGAATGCGTACGACGAGTGGCACTTGAAGCAGATCTGGTATTCGCGCGCCGCCGAACCACTGATCGTATAGCCGGACTGCGACGCAGAGGTCATCGGGTAGGTGCCGGTCAGCGGGAGCGCGGCAGGGTACGTGGCCGGCTCCACGCCAGAGACGCCCGCAAGCACCCCCGAGGCAATCGAATTGACTCCCGATGCGTGCAGCCCGGATGAGGCGCCGTGCGAGTTGTGACAATCCGCGCAGTCCACGTGCCGCCGGGCGCCGGAGAAGTTGGACGGCGAGGTGCGGACCTCGGTCGAATCGTGGACGATGGTCGCGGTCGACGTCTCGAGGGGGTGTCTGTAGGTCCTGGCGAACACCGGCGCGAGGTTCTTGGCGGCCACCGCCGTGCTCCCGTGGCACTGGAAGCAGACGTCGCGCTGATTGACGGCCTTCAGCAGGCGTTCTGCCTGCGGCGCCGAGTGGGGGCGATGGCAGGCCTCGCAGCCGTTGTCGCCGACCGTCCCATAGCCGGTGTGTGCACCCAAGCCGGCGATGCCGCCCGTGCTCGCCGTCGTGTAACTCTTCGTCGACGTGGCGTGCGAGGACGACGTCCACGACCAGCCGCTGCCGCTGCGCCGGTGGCACGTCACGCACAGGGCCGATCCTTGATTCACCTTCACGAGGAACTTGCCTGTCGTCGAATCGAGTCGCTGACTGTGCGGGTCGTGGCAGGCGACGCACTGAACCATCCGCGTGCCGGACTCGAGGCGCACGGCGTCGCTCGACGGCGGATCGACGACCTCCGTGTTCGCCGGGTTTCGAGCGAACGACACGGGGTGGTCGTTGGACAGGTCGGTCCCGAGACTGGCAGTCGCCGGAACGAACGGTCCTCCGGCCATCGCGATGGTTCCGTTGTTGACGGTCGCGTTCACGGCGATGGTACCGTCATGGCAACTGAGGCACAGCTTGGCCGATCCCGACGGCTGTGGAGCGCTCGTGCCCGGGAACGTGTTGAATGTCCCCGCGGTCGTGCCGGACTGGTAGGAACTGCTGCCGTAGGTCGTGTAGCTGGCGGCGCTCGGCGCATGGTTCCAGAGCTGGCGTGCCGGCGAGGCATTGTGCGGCGTGTGGCAGAAGACACACGGCTGTGTCTCCAGCGTCGCCCGGCTCGCGGCGCCGCCAGTCACCGAGAGGTCGTGCTTGGAGCCGACCACGTCGCTCGGCTTTCCCTGGCCGCCCGCGACCGTCGCGGCGAGGACGGCCGCGATCGCGACCGCTCCGGCGCGCCTCATCCGACCTTCAGTGCGCATCTGGCCGACTGACATACTGAAACACCTGCACTCGCCCGTTGAGCGTGTCGGCGACGAAGATCCGGTTCGACGAATCGATGTGCAGGGCGCTCGGCAGCGAGAACTCGCCGGCCGCCGTTCCGCTCTGCCCAACGACGAGCAGCAGGGCTCCGTCCTGACCGAAGATCTGCACGACATCGTGCATCGCCTCGGCGATGTAGATGTGGCCGTCGGAATCCACGGCCACCCCTTTCGGCTTGTCGAAGTCGCCCGTGCCGTTGCCCCGCTTGCCGAACTCATGCAAGTAGGTGCCGTCGGCTGCGAACACCTGGAGCCGCGCGTTCATCGAATCGACAACGTAGAGACGACCGTCGCGGGCGACCGTGATGTCCGTCGGGTAGTTGAACTCTCCCGCAGCGGCCCCCCGGCGGCCGAAGACCTGCAGGACGCGTCCCCCTGGACTCAGCACCGTGATCTGGCACGCCAGTGTGTCCACAACGAAGAGGCGGCCGTCTGGCGCCACGGCGATGCCCGTGGGCCGCGAGAAGATGGCCTCGCCGTTCACGACGCCAAGTACCGTCTTCCGCTTCCCGTCCGGACCGTACCGGTAGATGCGCCGCTTTGCCGAGTCCGCGACATAGATGTCCTGATCGACGCCAACCGCCACGCCGACCGGCGACACGAACGGCGCCGGTTCCAGGTAGGAGTACTTGCGGGCGCCCACGTCCACCACGTGCACCATGCGCTGGTCGGGATCCGCAATCAGCAGGCGCCCCGCCGCATCCGTGGCGAGACCGCGGGGGTGCAGGAATCTGGGCTGGCGCCGTCCGCCCACCACGACGGCCAGCGCACGAGCGAGCCATGACCGGCCGGCGCCCACGTCGTGCGGCCCGCTGATCGCGGTGACGAATCGCACGCGGGCAGGATCGGGCGCGGCGGGCCAGACAGGTCCCTGCCCGGCCGGCGGTGACCACGCCGCGGAACCGGCGCCAACAG